>JAOZRM010000144.1 GCA_029940175.1 Candidatus Sabulitectum sp.
GTAATATAACACTTTGAAACGGCCTTCACAATGCTATTAATGAGATTTCCGGGTTGGGTTCCCTGTTACAGGTCATACTGTAACCCAGGAATTTACGCTTCCACGGACGGTCTACCGCCTCATATACGGTTGTGTTACTCGGGCCAAGATTTTGCCTGCACCTTCCTTCAGACAATACCTCACGATACCGCCCTTGGTGTTCGGCTAGGAGTTCCGGTCATCACGGCCTCCAGAGGGACTTGCACCCTCCAAGTCACATCCCGGTTCGCTTTCGCTTGCCGGTTAACAGCGCCGGTTATTGGCGCTGCGCGCCATGCCCGGCGCACATCCCAAAAGGGGAAGGCTTTCGCCTCCCCCTTTCTCAATTCATCTTCAATCTATTTTATCAGAACCAGCTTAAGATCACTGGTTGAATTCCCATTTGTAACCCTGACCATGTAAATGCCTGTGGCATAACCACTGCAATTCCAGCTGTAATCACCAGGCATCACTTCACTGGTATGAACGATTCTTCCAGTCATATCATGAATAGAAAGAACGGATTCTCCCGGTGCGGTTATTGAAAACACAGCCATACTGCGTACGGGATTTGATCCTGAATTAACAATTGAGAAAGCAATCATTTCCTCTGCTTCCTCTATACCTGCAGGGTCTGGAGTTGACCCACGGAGATCCCACTGAAGATCTTCGCCTCTGGCTCCATAAACAAGCCAGAGTTCTCCAGCAGGGCTGCAGGCAATCATTCCGTCATCAATTGCGCTTGCTGCGGCTGCGGTATAAACTCCACTCCAGTTCGATCCATCCCACTCGTTGTATCGAATGGTATTCATGGAAGCAGTCCATGACACGATTACATTTCCGGAAGATGTTACTACCACTGAAGGGCGCACACCAAAATCACTCTCGGAAACGATCTCAGGAGTGCTCCATACACCGCCTGTTGATCGAGAGAACACTATTTTTCCATTCTGGTGCTGCCAAACTGCTGCAAAACCGTCAGAAGTTCCTGTTATGCATGGATATCGATTCTCGTCTGTAATGGATGAAATAATGGTCTCAGTGCTAAAAGCTCCACTATCCGGTGCATCTCTGAAGCCAATGACCCATCCATTATCTGATCTGCGATGATAAACAAGTCCGTAATCAGATCCATTCCAGGCCACATCAGGATATCGTTCAGGCTGATCTGTACCGGCTATTGTTTCTTCGATTGTCCACTGGGAACCGGTCCACATTCTTCCAACGATATCAGGGTCTCCTGAATCCCATTTCTGCCAAACAAGCCAGGTATGTCCATTTCCTCCGGACAATGAAGGTTCGACATCAAAAGGAGCTCCGTTTGTGAGTCTTGATTCGCTGTTCCATGAAGAACCATTCCAGAGAGAAACATAGATCTCATAACCATTGTGATCATCGCGCATGGATTGCCAGGCCGTCCATACATTCCCAACACCATCACCACCCACAGTTGGATGCCAGTCCCAGTACTCGTGCTGGCACACATTCACAGGAGAAGACCATGAGTCTCCATCGCTGCATGTGGCAAGAATATTTGCCCTGACCGGATCAGAAGTGCCAGATACGGCAAAAACCATTCCTGATGCCGGGTCTGAGTACATATCAACCCTGCCCTGGGTATGCATACCATCAGTCAGAGGATAGTCCAGCCAGCCAGCTGCAGCAGGAGCGCCACCGCTGCCTGTAATTCCACTGAGATCAGCACTGCCTGCTCTGGGTTTCAGCGTTGGGTCTCCAAAAAGTACCGCACCGTCCTCATAACCCATATTACTGCCTAGCCATACTTTATAGGCATCTCCAAGATTTGATCCTCCTGCAAGCTGACTGTAGTACTCAGTGAAATAGTTGGTGTAGTCAACCTTGGCCTGAGCAAGAGCAGCAAGTCCGTATGAATCAGTCCAGATGTAGCTGTTTGCAAGATTGTCCACCTCTGTCCACCTGCCGTTACTGCAACAGTTACAGACGTAAAAGAATGCATGCGGATCAAGTGGAGGAACCTCAAAATTATTCAGAGTTCCACCACCGGTTGGTGGAGCACCGGTATGAAAGCTGCTGCCCCACGGGCTGGAGTGGGAGATGAGATGCACCCACTCGTAACCGTTAATAAGCTCTGCCTTGAAATCTTCAGCATTGGTTCCCACTGGATCATCCTTGCGGGTAACATCATCGTAAAGATTATCAAGAGCACTGGTAAGACCGGTAAATGCTTCTTCATATGCGAGAGCTCTGTCCGGCAGAGAAAGTGTTCCAATTCTGTAAGCATGATTTTTAGCAAAGTAGGAATTCAGAAGGTCCACCGATGAGCCAAAAGTGAGATAGGTAGGTGTTAGTCTTCCAAGCCATATCTCCGGGGCTCCACTGCTGTAAGATTCAAACATTCCATCACTGTCAGAATCATTCCAGCTGCCATTCATGTCCATAAGATACATATCAATAGGATACTCACCGTAACCGTTCTCCATCCACCCTGATGGGATATCTCCTATGGCTATTGCACCGGCAAGACTGCCTAAGGCGTACTCTGCCTGTAGATCAGCTCTGATATCAGATGCTGTTCCACCGTCTATCTGCCAGACAATAACGGTGTATCCCTCTGTTTCAAGGTCGCTCTGGAATGTGGAAAGAGAAGTGGCTATACCACTGTAAACAGCCTCATCCACCAGTAGCACTACTTTGTCTCCATCAATCCCCGATGCAAGAGGTGCCGAGATGACACTCATTGAATAGGAACCCCTGTCTGCTTCCACATGCAGTCTTGTTGAAGTGGGCTGTCTGTTATGACTGTCTATATACTGAATGGGAATACCCTCAGGTACAGCAAAAGCAACACACACAAATACCATAAGATACATTGCAGCAAATTTCATTATTACTCACTCCCTCCCAGAGAGCCAACAACCTTTTCCACAGCATCAAGAACCTCACCGGACTGAACAACCTGACTCATTTTGTTGTGATCCGGATACAAAGGTCTGTCCTCTCCAAGATGCTCCACATGTTTTCTGATCACATCACGTGCAATCTGAACACCTGCACCGCATTTATGATTCCTGAAATCAAGTGCCTGGGCAGCGGCGATCATCTCGATACCAAGAATGCCATAAGCGTTTTCCAGGATCTGACAGTTCTTGAGAGATGTATTCATCCCCATGCTGACAAAATCCTCCTGATCAGCAGCAGCGGGAATTGATGCAACAGCAGCCGGAGTGCAGAGAATCCTCTGTTCAGCAATAAGCATGCCTGCGGTATACTGACTGAGCATGTGACCACTGTACAGGCCCGGCTTCTCTGCCAGGAAAGGAGGAAGCCCAACAGACAGTGCGGGATTCAACAGCCTGTTCAACCTTCTCTCGCTAAGTACTGAAACCATGGTTATTGAAGTTCCTGCCATTTCCATTGGAAGAGAAACTGGAGTTCCCTGGAAGTTAGCGCCAGTCAAGACCAGATTTTCTTCAGGGAAGAACAATGGGTTATCTCCAACACCGTTAAGCTCTGTCTCCACCTGACTTCTGGCGTAGGCGATGGCGTCATGTGCTGCACCTATGACCTGGGGAGTTGAGCGCATAGAATATGCATCCTGTACCTTCTGCGGTGTTTTTCCTGTGCTCAGATCACTGCCCGCTATACACTTTCGAATTGCACGGGCACTGCGCAGGGAACCGGCAAAACCTCTTACAGTATGAACTTTGTCTTCATAGGGAGTCAGATTTGCATACAGGGCTTCCAGGCTCATGGATGCGGTTATCTCTGCCTGCTTCAGCCATCTGTTCATATCAAAAAGATTCAATGCTGAAATCGCTGTGAGCAGGTTTGATCCATTGATCAGCGCCAGGCCGTCTCTTGCCTGTAACTCCAGTGGCTCCAACCCAGCCTGTCTCAAGGCTTCAGTTCCAGGATAGCGCTCTCCCTGAAAAAATGCCTCTCCCTCACCCATAACTACCAGGGCGATCATGCTCATGGGAGCAAGGTCTCCACTGGCTCCCACGGATCCTTTTTCGCAGACAACCGGAGTTACTCCGGCATTAAGCATTGCAACAAGCATTCTGGTCATTTCAAGACGAACTGCGCTGTGTCCGTTACAATGCACGTTCGCTCTGCCCAGCATGGCGCCACGGACATGCTCAATGGGGGCAGGTTTTCCAATTCCAGCTGAGTGATTGTAAATAAGATACTTCTGAAATGCAAGAACCTCATCATCTTTAAGCTTTGTCTCTGAGAACTCGCCAATACCGGTATTGATCCCGTACATGGTCTCTCCAGCTGCTATCTTGCCTTCCACCATTTTTCTGCAGATAAGGATTCTTTCCTCTGCAGCAGGATCAATTTCAACTTTTTCACCGTTGCGTGCAACAGCAACTACTTTTTCAATGGTAAGGGATTTTCCAGTCAGAACAACGGACATGTGATCCTCCAGTATTAAAGAATTTGTTACAGCGGGATGTTCTGATAATACTAAAGAACCTGATTCAGAGTAACCTCATTTTGAAGACAGTAATAGCTTCTCAGAAGAGAAACGATGTAGTCAGTCCAATCCACAAACCGTTAAAATCAATGATATTGAACCTTGCAGTAACATCTGCAGTATTGGAACCAACACTGAAATCTCTTCCAAAGGATAAATACATACCGGGATATGTTCCGCTCCAGACAGATTCCAGTCCCTCGACAATTACATTCCTGGCTTCGATCGAGTAAAGAGCTCCACCGGCACCATACCTTAAGTAACGGGTGTTCTTTGACAGCCCGAGCGTGAGAGGGATCAATGTGTAGTCATACCCGCGGGAAGAATCAGGATCAATGCCCAGCTCGGTAAAGAGAAGCTGAAAATCAAGATCAATAGAGGAGAAACCGTACCTTGTTTTTACTCCGAACAGAGCACTGGAGCGCCAGGGGTCATCCTCATCCTGTACAGGAATAAACCCACCTATTGTAGGTCCGATCTCAAACGACATCAGAAGGATGAGTGAGACAAGAGAAAACATCATAGCACTCCTTTCGGTTCATAGGAAAAACAAGACTGCCTGAATAACCTACATTGAAGAGTGAGAAGCGCAAAGTGGCCTCAGTCTATTCCCACTTGAAATACTTCACCGATACGAACAAACCAGCAAGAATAAACCCTGCCAGCACCATCACGTGCACCGGATAATCCCAGAAGTGTCCCCCAAGCCAAACTCCCTGCATAAGCCTGATTGCATGTGTAAGAGGAAATGCCAGAGAAATATTCTTCAGTAGATCAGGCAGCATGGACTGTGGTAGAGCAGCACCTGAAAGAAAGAGCATAGGAAAATACATGATGTTCGCAATAACCTCACCACTCCTGGCAGTTGGGGCCAGACTGGCTGGAATAAAGCCCAGAGCAGCGATGCTTGCCGAAGAGAGGAGAAACACAAAAACAAACTCAAAGAAATTCCCAAAGAATTTCAGATCATAAAAGACAAAACCAGCAATAAGAAGAAGAATTACACCAGCCACAGTAACAGCAAAGATCGCCACCAGCTGTCCTGCAAGAATAGAGAAAGGAGTCACCGGGGCAGCTCTGAATCTTTTCAGAATCCCCTTCTCCCGGTAGGCTGCCATACTGGTTGCAAGAGCCATGACAAAACTGGTTACCATGACCATACCCATGTATGCTGCTACTGAAAAATCCACATACCCGAATTCCTCTTCGGGAAAGGGATCATTCCCGATCATACTTGCGAAAAGAAGCATGAGTAACAACGGAAATATCAGTGTAAAGAAAAAGGCTGAAGGTTCCCTCAGATAAAGAATAAACTCAGACTTTGATACGGCGATAAATGGAATCTTCATCAGTCTCTCACCTCCCTGCCTGTGATATTTAGAAAAACATCTTCAAGGGTTGGAGCCTCTATTTTGAAGGAATCAAGCCCCTGCCCCATAGCATCCAGCTGCTTGACAATTTCCACAATTGCCGAGCTGGAACTCACCTCAAGAGAGCACACATTGTCACTGTTTTGAATAAATTCAACGCCCTTAAGAGAAGAAAGGGATTCACCGTCAAATACATCACCAACGTTGAATTGAATCCGGGTATGTCCTCCGTGGATAGAGATAAGATTAGAGGGAGAGTCAAGTGCAGTAAGTTTCCCGTGATCAACAATTGCCACCCGGTCGCAGAGTTTCTCTGCTTCATCCATGTAGTGTGTGGAAAGAACAATGGTTCTTCCCTGATCCCGAAGCTCTTTAACCAGTTTCCATATGGATATTCTTGACTGAGGATCAAGCCCGGAAGTAAACTCATCCAGAAAAACTATCTCAGGATCTCCGATCAGAGCCATTGCTACGAATAACCGTTTCTTCTGACCTCCGGACAACTCTGAATAGAAAGAGTCTTTTTTCTCCCACAGATTTAGTTGTTTCAGAAGAGCTTCCCACTGAAGAACAGTATCATAGAAGGATGAGAACAGCTCCATGGCTTCCCAGAGACGAAGTCTGTCCGGTATCTCTGATTCCTGCTGTTGCAAACCGATCCGTCTCTTCAGGGCAAGTGAATCCTTTACAGGGTCGAGACCAAGAACATCCACAGATCCGGAATCAGCCCTGCGCATGCCTGCAATGCACTCAATAGTAGTTGTTTTTCCCGCACCGTTGGGTCCAACGATCCCGAATATCTCACCACGATTAACCGAGAAAGAGATTCCATCCACGGCCTTCACATCTTTGTAGTGCTTAACAAGATTCTGCACGGTAACTACATAATCGTCCAAAACTACCTCCATCAGTCTGTCACAAAAGAGTAACAGAACAAAGAGTCAGACCTTAAAAAATATAGAACATCATCCTGTACAGCATACGCTCCCCGACTTCGGCTTCTTATGTATGCAGTCAGTCCAGGTTGCTCAACCGGATCGATTGCCTGAAAATTGTCCCAGTCCAGCTTGGCCAGGAATATTGCATCGGCATGGTCATCATCCTGGCTGTAAAGATACCGGCCATCTCCAACCACGGCATACACCGTTATCTCATCACCGGTGTTAAGTATTTCTCTGCCGTCAGAATATCTTAAAAACTGGTTATCATCAACAGTAACCAGCCCGGCATCAGGCAACACCCACATATCAATAACCGGCGATTCATCATCTGACACCTCAAAAAGAACTTTTGATGAGTTCATGTCATAAATGACACTGGGCGGGTAGCTGGCACCGCTTACAATATCCGAAAAAGGACATGCATAGTACCCGTCACTAAGCACTCCGTGGTGATAACTTCGCTCCCCTGTGGCAATCTCTATCATATCAGCCCATGGAAGTTCTGAAGAGCCTTCATTCAACTCTAAAAAGCTCTTCACATCAGGTGAACAGGATAGAAGTGGATTGCCATAAAGAAATCGTGAATCCATTGTGAAGTCGAATTGCGGACCGGAACCTACATTGTATGAAAGGGCGACCGGTTCAGCGTTTGAACCATCGCTATTGCAGACCAGAATCATTTCAGGAACATGAACATCTTCCCCGGCAGTAACTGTAACAGCGTAACAGATCTTCTCTCTGTCCCATGACCCCGAGAGCCAGGATACGCGAATGACATTTGCCCAGCCGTGAGCAGAATGATCCCAGAAAGACACCCATTCCTCTTTCTCTCCGGGAAAATCACATGAGACGGTCCAGAAATCCGAGTTATTATCCACAAACAAAACTCTTCCACCAGGAAGCGCAACCAGCGACTTGACATAATCATTGATATCGGAGGCAAGAAACACCGGTTGAGATGTCAGAAGAACAACCATCATAATTGCAGTCAAAACAACCTCCTCTGCTTATGTGTTTAAACGCAAAGCTATTATAGTATTCAAACTGCATGAAAGATTAGTGGTACCATCCCCAGGCACCCGGGGATTGGGCGAAGTCCTGGATTCCATGTAGATCCAACCAGGTTGGAAACCTCTTTAGCACCACGCAGTGGACACTTATCGAACCCTTTAATAGAGAAAACTCTAGCTTCTTGACATATTTACTCTAACAGTGAACTCCCGCACGATCAGGTTAAATGATTAGTTCCAGTTCCAGTATGTTCTTCATCATCGTAAAATGACCGTCAAGCGTATAGATTTCAGCATGATGTTGCTTAGCATTCTGTGCAATAACCAGAT
>JAOZRM010000145.1 GCA_029940175.1 Candidatus Sabulitectum sp.
AGTGAATGATCGTTCAATGCGTCAATTAATAACCGCCTATCATGTGAGATCCACATAATTTCCAGTTCTTCTTGCGCAACCCCCAGAGCAGAAAACGCACTAAGGTATTTAGTAGCCATTTCTTTCCTGTCAGTATCAACATCCTCCAGGAGTATTAGTACAATTTTGCGTTTTCCACGTACTGTTGCAGCCTTGATAAAGTGCCCGAATGTTTCCTCCTGATTCTGCCAGCCTCCACCAATAAGAAATATCGATAACATTTTTTCTACCTCCACCATTAATCGGGCTAGCGGTTCGAACGAGCCGCTACATCTCCCCTGACCATGTTGCATGCAAAGCTGGCTCTAGTCATTCCTGTTAACATCAATATCCTAAACTCCATCGTTGATTTCAACTTTTTGGATATGATCATCAAATACAATTGTTAAAGAAAGTGTCTTACAGTTTCCAGGGAAGATATTGAATTCACCAGTTTTCTGATACCTTTTACTTCGTGTGATGGCTACTTCAAGCTGTTCTCCGGATTCATTAAGCACAAGAATATTTTTGACAGGATATAGGGGATACATGGATTGGTACCCGACCTGAAGACAAGTATTTGACACCCTGGCAGATTTAGTTATTTGAAAAAACTCCTCTTCGCTTAACTCGCCGGGTTCATCCAGCTGATCGATCCACGATTTTAGAAGTTCTGTGAAGACAGCACCGGTTTTCCGCTGAATGACATCAGGAAAGCTGCTCTCTCCATTTGCATTTCTGAACAACTGTAGCAGATCATAAAAGCCGATTGCTTCCTCAAGATAACCAATGAAGGAGAAGGATGCCTGGTACATTGGGTAATGCTTTTCTTTAAACACGGTTCTCTGCCAGCTGTTTATTCTATCAATAAGGTTCCTCGGGTTCCTTTTAACTACAACTGATGAACAAGCATCAGCATGGGCAAGTTTACGTTTGCAGGCATTGATCGATTGAAAACCGCAATACTGGGCAAATCCCTCGTCGAAAAACTTTCTAATACCGAATTCATCTTGCCTGATCTTGAAGCCTATTTGGTTCCGCAGGTAGATATGTGTCATCTCGTGAATGATGGCGTGCTGAACAATCTCCCTGTCATGAGACACTGGATTGTAGTGTCCAACCTTCAGATAGATGTCCCCCAATGTTGCATTGAATGGTGAAGGCCCCGTACCGCTCATGAAGAAATAGGTAAGAGTGGATTGGAAGTTTGGAAAATTAGTGCAAACCCATTTTTCTGCACTCTCAATTCCAGATATCAGGTATGAAAAATGCTCAGCTATACGAGTATCAGAGAGAATTTGGAGATAGTTGCTTTGATACTTAAGTTCAGAGGGTTGGAAATCACCCAGAACATACAATTGCCGTGACCTCATATCCGGAATATTCTGAATGCACTGCTCAAGCCTTCTGGCTTCTCCAAACTCGCCCCGGTGAAGATGAAGCATAATTAGATGGTTGGTGTAACTTAGCTTACGTTGTGGTGACTTTAGAATTCCACGAATCAACTTCAAGGGATATAGTCTGAACATTGGAGGTTTGGAGTAAGCCAATCTAAGGAGCAGTGAATCAAATCTTGAAGTTATTGAGATTGTGCTTCTCCTATCTTCTAAGGTTCCGGATCAGCGGCAACAGTTAGCCATCCGCTGCATCAAGTTATAGTCACAGAACAGTTGAGGTCAATTATTCCTTTTCAAGGACATATGTACTCTTTGGTCTGAAGAGGGAGTTGAACGTCGCTCCCAGCAGGCCTCCATTAGCATATGCTTTTAGCCTGGAATCTGATGAAACCATTACGCGATTGCTCTCACACCAATTAGTCTTGACGAAAATCTCGGCTTTTTCAGCATCGATGCTCAATTCCATCTCGCTATTCGGGCCGACTTTTCCGCACACTTTGCCATTTATGTAGATGTCCAGCGATACGGCTTTGCCGGTGAGTTCTTCGACTCTGCTAAGAGTAATTTCCATAGTATTTTCCTTTTTTCGTACGCTTTGCATAACTTGCACAGAATGACACTTGCCGAAGAACGAGTCCTCTGCACTCTTCCTGTCAGTTCTCTTTCTCAACCTCAACAATACAGTAGATCAAAGTCTTCTCGTGCCGTAAACTCGAAGGCGAGGTTCACAATTCAGGTTACCTTCTTCATAGGGTGCTTCTTTCCACATTGAATCCATTTCCGTTCCATACAGCGGTTATTGCGAATGCATTCTGTTTCATTTCCAGACTTTCGTCCATCCAGGTAAACACATCATATACGAGCGTTCCATCATCCCTTACCGTCACAACCACATTAGCTGTATAACTCATGGGATCCGCGACCATGTCACCTTCTGCATAAAAGTCATTAATCGATACAACAGGCAGCAGTTCTTTCCTGGTCACGGTTTGGTTACCTGCATTGTAAACCCAGGTTTCGGTGAATATTGCTCGCTCGTTTACCGTGTGGGTAATCAGAACTGCATTGGTATCCAATGCATACGCATATACACGCAGAGTACTGTTGGAGTACTTGCATTCAATGGTGAGCCGACCCGGCCTGCTGTTTGTGACACCCCAATTATCAGATTCCAGATTCTGGATGAGTATGTCCATTTCCTGCTGGCTTATGCCTTCTGTTGTGTTGTCAAAAACGGATTGCGGGAGGGATGCCAGGATGGTTCTCATCGATATTTCGGAAAAGACTGCACCACCCGTAGTTAGACCGGTTGACTCATTTTCAGGCTTTGTTATACAGGACAACATGCAGAAACAAAGTAAGCAGAGAATACTGATGGTTACTTTCTTCTGCATTGCTTTCTCCTTGGCTAATGTGATGGTTCACTAAATAATTCATTACAAATACAGCAGGTCAAGCAATCATAGGAGTGAGCTGTCGGGATGAGCAGTAAAGTCGCTCTCCTCCTGCAATCCTATGTTAGGTTTGATGCTATTTTCCATAGTTATTACGATTTTCCCTCGGGCATGTCCTTCACCTAGATACCTAAGCGCTTCAGCTGAGTCACTTAACGGATACCGTCTATCAATAACGGATTTTACTTTACCTTCTTCAAAGAGTTCTTTCATATATAGAAGGTCGTCCTGGCTTGGTTTTGCCTGTACGCCTGTCATTTCCCTTCCGCCTTTTTCTGACATTATTGAACCGAAGAGCATGGATTGGAAGATTTGCGGCATTGTGCCTCCAGCCATCACATAAATGCCCTTAGATGTTAATGTGCGCTTATATGCAGAAAGCGAATGATAGCCGTTTGCCGCAAATACCAGATCGTACTGCTGTCCATTTTTTGTGAAGTCCTCTTTAGAGTAATCAATAACATAGTCTGCCCCAAGAGAGTATGCTTGCTCAAAATTCCTAGTGCTGCATACTGCTGTAACTTCAGCGTCAAAAGATTTTGCAATTTGCACAGCAAAAGTCCCGACTCCACCTGATGCCCCATTGATCAAGACCTTTTGCCCTGCTTGGATCTGTCCCTCATCGCGCAGACCCTGCAGGGCAGTGATGGCCGCCATAGGTATCGCTGCTGCTTCATCGAAAGAAGTATTGACCGGCTTCAAGCACAGTGCTCTTTCAGGAGCAACTGCATACTTGGCAAAACCGCCCCTTACCATCCCAAAGACCTCATCCCCCGGCTGAAACTGCTTGACGTCTCTGCCAACCATTTCAATACGCCCCGCCACATCCGTACCGAGTCTCGTGTCTTTTGGTTTGAGTAGCCCCCCGCCCATCAGGCGAATCAAGAATATGTCAGCCGTCAGGAAATGCCAGTCATATGCATTTACTGATGCCGCATGAATATTTATCAAGACTTCATCATCTTTAGGGGTTGGCTGCTCTACATCCTTGAGCTGAAGCACATCTGGTGATCCATATTTTGTGTACATAATGGCTTTCATCGTGTTCCTCCTGGTCGCAAATTTTTTATGCGCTATACCTGTAGATCATCTTCACAGAGGTAGTATTGCTGAAGATCAACTGTTTGCTCTTAATGTCTTGGATGCTTTAACAAGCGTTGCAATCTGTTCCCCGTATGTTTCCATTTTCTGCCCCCCTGGTCCCGACCATGTGTCAATCAATGGAATTAGCTCAACTTCTTCACATCCAGTGGAGTTAAGTTCTTCGGCGTATCTTTCCGGTGCCCAGGGATGCAGCTGGATCATCCATTCACCAAAATCGAACGAATCGGATGCGTTGTCTATCGAGAGGACTATGTGACCACCTGGACGAATGCAATTGACGATGTTCTCTAGAGCCTTCCTTTTATTCTCTACATGCATGAACGTGAGAACGCTGCAAACTATGTCGAAACTCGCAGGTTGGCAGAACTCAGTAATATCTTCAAGAATAAGGTTCAGATTTGAGAAGTCACTCAATTGGGATCTGGCCACTTCGATGCTCTTTGGGGAAATGTCCAGTCCTGTCAGGCTGTGACAACCATGCTTCAAGAGTTGGCGTGCGATACGACCACAACCGATACCAACCTCAAGAACATCTTTCCCCCTAATGTCGCTGATTGCTTTCCAAAACGACGGTCCGTCCCATCGGGACATGTACTCCTGTGCGGCCGGTGGGTCGTTAAGACCATTACCCATGTCAGCAAGTCGATCATAGTGTTCCAGGGTTGTGATGATCGGTTTCATTAGTCTCCCCAACTCTCTGGGTAACCTGCACAAGTAATCAGCTTGACCAATTCCCAGACGTTTGTGGCAGGTTCATTCAGTGTTTATAACCTCTATTCCTTACATCCCTAATCAATTCCTGGAAATCATCCCGGCAGAAATAGTAATAACTACAAGCATAGTATTATTTACCAGTGCGGGAAAAATCCCAGTTTAGGAATCTATTCGCTCCGTCATCTCCTGGATTTATTTTTCCGATTCTCCCATGGATCATTATTCCTCCCCGAGTGCTGCCCTCGCTCAGCTGACTTCCTGGCACGCTTTTCGCGCAACCGCTCAGCATCGTCTAAACTCAGCTCTTTAGGCTTCTTCAGCGCTAGACCATCTGGAATAATCCGCTCTCTTGGAGGTAATGAAAACTGTTCATTAGATGGCCTGGGTAAGCTTTTATACTGATACAAATAAAAAACTTCTACTTTTTGACGCGCCCAATTCGCTTTCTTTAGAAATTTAACACTGGAATCAATACTTGGATTTGTCTTAAAACAATTGAGAGATAAATAGGCAAAGAGTATCTCAAAACCATATTGCTCAACTATTTCAATCAAAAGGTCTTTCAAACTAACACCATGTAAAGGGTTGTTCTTGTAATTGATCTCATTGCTCATGCTAATGTCATCCCAAAGTGAGCGAATAACGATATTGTACCCGTACTCGCATAGATAAAATACTGCACCACATTTTTTTGTATGGCACGAATATTATTGAATAATTTCAATTTAGCTATCAAGAAACTGTCCTCCTTGTTGACTAACGACCGAGTTCAGCGGACAGGAGGTCGGGACGACTCTCCTGTTCCGTTGCAGCGATTTATCAGGATTCGAATGCTTTGGAATATTTGGCATACTCTTGTGCATATCTTTCCTGTGAAATACTAATTACGTTTGGGATATCCTCTGGCAGATCATATTGTCCGAAAAACAATCTAGCAGTTTTAAACTTACTTCTTCGCTTCTTCTTTCAAAAGGCATCAAAGTCATTTCCGATTTTACGCACACTTTTGAACTCATCATCGTGCATTGTAATAAATTCTAATGACAATAGTGTGTTGAATGCCACCTCGAGATCTTCCCTGCTTGGTATGTCCCTGTTGATCCAGTCGTAGACATGAATCACCTGTGATATCGTGTATGGCCCCCCACCACCCCAGAACATCGCCAAGAAGATTATTGGTGTCGCGCCTTCACTTACATTATTACACATTTGCCCTCTCTGATTAGATAAATTCAAAATCCTAACGTTCAGTTCAGGGTACTGACTGTGTGGTTGTAGCAATTTTGCTGTAACTGATAGTTAGTTATCTAGTTATCTAATTAGTACACTCTTTTGAGTTGTAATAGTGTTTCCAGAATTCAACTGGATCAGATATATCCCGGGGTGCCATTCAGAAGCATCCAGTTCGATTGTCTGATTTCCTTCTTCAAGCATGCTTTTGAATACCTGCTCAACCATTCTCCCAGAAAGATCAAACACCTGTATAATGACTGAGCCAGAACCAATGAGCCCGACAGTAACTACTACACTTGAACTGAAAGGGTTAGGGCAAACAGATAATTCCATTGGTGTAATGGGTTCTATACTCTCGATCCCCAGTAGATCATCCCATGCGAACCATACGGGATCCTTTTCACACGATTCAGATATCGAATCGGCGAATGCAAGACCAAGAACGAGGTTCTCAACATCGAAGATCATTGTCTGCCAGGTGTATCTTGCTGCGCTACAGCATCCCATGAAAGTCCATAATCTTTCAAGATTCATGTTTGGATCCGCTTGGATGGAATCGGTAAGTAGTGAGTATCGAGAGCAGTAAATTGGGGGGTAGAGGTTACGATGGTGGTTTGTTGCTACTAAATGCTCAGGAGTAAGGTTCGGATCGTCACTGGCAACTCGCACATCAAAACCCTCTTCATTGTGGATCTCAACCACAACACCACGTTCCCCGTTGTATTCAAGTCCCTCCGGGCATATAGCGTGCCATACTTGTGATACAGCATTGTTCAAGGTTGTATCAGTTGCTGCTGCGACAAAATCACCAAGATCGTAAGAACCACTACCATCATAATCTGGTTCCACCAGCCCTGCTGCCATCCTGTAATACACTGGCACAAATTCTATCGTCGATGTGGAAACATTTTCATAGTTCGATATATTGCATTCCGCGACAATACCATACTCATTCATACCCGACATGCATCCTATGTAACCAGTAAATGTAATAGATACCCAGTTATTACCATCGTCGGGAGAGTACACGATAAGGAGCCCGTGAGATGCTATTACGGAGGATGAACTCCAATCCAAGTTGCGTGCCATGGCTGCGCCACCCTGAAGCTGTGAATCGGTGATGGTGGCATTCCCCCACGAACTAATGCTAGTGCATGCCATCCTATCGATATTAAGATCGAAAATAGCATTTATATCATGGGTGGAATTCCCAATATGTAAATCATAAGGATCGAAATTTCTACCAAGAAGCTCTGAATATAGAGTGCACTCAGGATTTTCATCGATTCCATCAATCATCCCCTCAGCGATTTGCTGAAATCTGGTCGGAATAACAAAATCATCTATAAATGAAGCTCTGACGATCTCGTATGTGACGGGACCTCCGAATTCTGGGATGAGTTCGTTCTCAAAAAGCTTGACTATATCTGGACCCATGATGTAACCATAGGCGTACCCCATTTCGTTGTTACTTCCCCAAAGATGAAGAACAGGGATATCCTCAACCATCTGTAAGTATCCGTTTACCTGAGCAGATGAGACAGAAGCGAGTAATGATATTGGGAGTAAAAGAAGAAGTAGCATTTTCGTGTACATTTTCCTTTCCTTCCTGTTTTTTTGAGAGCTTTCGTTTTCCTCTCTACCTAGCATCTTACATAACCGGCTGGCGTAAACCTTAGAAGTACAATGTGTGTGATAAGGATATTTATTAAAATGATTAGCACTCGCTTTTCTCCCCTCGGTACTGTAGCCCGAAAGGGAAAGCAAGAAACTGAATTAACTGAAATTAGAAGAGAGTCTCCCGTCCCTTAGCAGGACAAACCGTCACCAAAAAGATCCTAATAAATGTTCAGCCTTATGTCAATGCAGGACTATTGCTTACAGTTGGATATCGAGAATCAACTAGCTTGACTGACTGTCAACCTATCTGTTTTAAATCAAGAGTTTTCGATTGCTAATGGAAACAATTGGGTATGCTTCGAATTCAGATCGTGAATTCCAATTGAATGAGATAGGTATTCACTCTTCCCCCCCCCCCGTACACCAGAGAAGATGGTCGTGGCCATGAATAACCGGAAAGCACTATCAGAGACAGGCAGAAAATACAAATCCGGTGAAACCCTTATTCTGGTTCCTTTTGCCTTCAGAATCATGAATGTCCTCGAAGGCTGACCTTCGATTCCGATTGCTCCGAAAG
>JAOZRM010000315.1 GCA_029940175.1 Candidatus Sabulitectum sp.
CTGATGAAGACAACAGGCTTATGGGTGTGGTTCCTCTCAGAAGGCTTGTAACCTGCCCCCAGGACACTTCTGTTCGAGAACTCATGGTAGATGACCCGTTCACAGTAGACACTGATGACGACAGTGAGGAAGCAGCTTCCATTGCCCGCAAATACGACATCATGGCCGTACCCGTGGTTGATGACAACCATCACCTCATGGGTGTGATTCCCGGCGATGCCCTTTTTGATGTCATGGAAAAAGAAGCCACTGAAGACATGTACCGAATGGCTGGTCTCTCTGAAGATGATAGCGTGTTCACCCCTGTTCCTACAGCTTTTAAGCAAAGATTCCCATGGATACTGGTCAACCTGGTGACTGCTTTCATTGCCTCAACAGTAGTGAGAGCATTCGAAGGAACCATCTCCCAGTTTGCAACCCTGGCTGCATTCATGCCGGTTGTTGCTGGAATGGGTGGCAATATCGGTAATCAATCTCTTGTTGTTATCACCCGAGGTATCGCACTTGGTGAACTGGATTTCACCAGTTCAAGAAAAGCACTGTTCAAGGAATCTGCTCTTGGCCTTCTTCTCGGACTGGTTGCAGGCAGTGTTGCAGCGTTTGTGGCGTATATCACTGCCAGTGATCCTTCTCAGTCCCTGTCACTGGGTATTGTCATCTTCGTCTCTATTGTGGCGAATATGGCCCTCGCAGGTCTTCTTGGTGCTGGGATTCCACTTACTCTAAGAGCACTTGGCAGAGATCCAGCCCTTGGCAGTAACATTCTTCTTACAGCCTGTACAGACTCACTGGGCTATCTTCTGCTGCTGGGTCTCGCCATGAAAATAATGACATGAAAAACAGTCTGACCTCTCTGGAGATCAACAGGGTTATCAATGGTCCTGTTCCGGATCCCCATTCCATACTGGGAATGCATAAAGAGAATGAAACAATTTCAATTCGAGCTTTCTGTCCTGGGGCGGATTCTATCCATGTTATTATTAATGATAAGCACCTGAAGATGAAAAAGATCGATTCACAGGGATTCTTTGTATGGAATTCTATCGGAAAATGTGATTTCTTCCAGTATGAACTGAAGATCAATATGCCAGACGGTAATTCATGGCAGACCCCTGACCCGTATTCCTTCATGCCTCAGTTTGGAGAGATGGATCTTTATCTTTTCAACAGCGGCAAGCATCTTGAACTGCATAGAAAAATGGGAGGAAGAATTTGGAAGGTGGGTGATGTTCACGGAACACTGTTCACCGTATGGGCACCGAATGCTCTTGCTGTAAGCACAGTAGGTTCATTCAACAACTGGGACAACAGAAGACATCCTATGAGAAGCCTGGGCACAAGTGGAGTCTGGGAACTGTTCATACCAGGCGTTTCCTGTGGAGATTTCTACCGATATATCATCACAACTCTTGATGGCAGTAAAATTGAGAAGTCAGACCCCTATGCAGTCGCTTTTGAAAAACGGCCTGGGAATTCCTCCAAAGTGGAAGATCCCTTTTCATATCAGTGGTCCGACAACAAGTGGATGACTCACAGGGGTAAAATCAACTGCTTCACTGAACCAATGTCCATCTATGAGCTCCACGCTTCATCGTGGACCAGAAAGGGTGATGACTTTCACTCATGGGAAGACCTGGGCAGGTGGCTGATTCCTTACGTAAAGGATCTCGGCTTTACACATATAGAACTTCTACCGGTTATGGAGCATCCGTTTGATGATTCCTGGGGCTATCAGGTAACCGGGTTCCTGGCTCCCACAAGCAGACTGGGAACTCCGCAGGATTTCTGCAGATTCGTAGAAACCTGTCATAATGCTGGAATCGGAGTTCTTGTTGACTGGCCTCCGGCACACTTCCCCTCAGATGAATGGGCTCTTGCTAAATACGATGGAACCTGCCTTTACGAACATGAAGATCCCAGAAAAGGATATCACCCGGACTGGAATACACTGATATTCAACTATGGCAGAGGTGAAGTAAGAAATTTCCTCTATGCCAGTGCATTCCAATGGCTTGACACATTCCACGTCGATGGAATTAGAGTTGATGCGGTAGCTTCAATGCTCTACCTTGACTATTCAAGAGAAGATGGCCAGTGGATACCCAATCAGTACGGAGGTCGGGAAAACATTGAAGCCGTTGAATTCCTCAAAGAACTGAATCACTACGCGGGA
>JAOZRM010000146.1 GCA_029940175.1 Candidatus Sabulitectum sp.
CAGAAAGTCCCTGGCTTGATCCAGGCTCCATATCAGCTGTTGCAAGTGGTGATACTCTTTCCGCAACACTGATTTCCAGAGGGCCGTCTGTGGGGCTTTTACTACACCCTGTACCCCGGACGGGAGATACGGTTACAATATCTGCCGATACCCTGGAAATATCGCTTCCAGCTGTAGCAAGGCTTGATATTCAGCCCCTTGAAAGGGGAGATGCTTTAGAGCTACCGACTTTTTATGCAGGTTATGATCCCATTCCCGAGGGGCTTTACATATCTGGTTCTAAGAGACTTGGAGTGTCTGTGGGATCAGGCGGGGGGATATCTCAGGGAACCGAACTTTCAATTGAGGGCATGCTTGCACCGGGAATAACCATTAACGGGAGAATAACTGACCGTGATCTGCCCCTGGGCTCATCTTCCTCTGAAGCTCTTTCAGATCTGGACAAGGTTTACATAAAGATTGACGGAGGTACATGGAATGCCGAGATGGGGGATCTGAACTGGGAAAGCACCGGGTCTGTTAAATGGCGAACTGAAGTAAGCGGTTTCAGTGCAGGAATACATCATGACAGTACACTAGGCCTTGCCGGCGGGTACGGTACTACAGGCAGCCAGCGCCAGAAAGTAGTACTTGTCACCGAGGAAGGGCTTCAGGGGCCGTACACTTTCGCAGGGGAAGGCGGAGTAACTCCAGGCAGTGAGCGGGTTTTTCTTGATGGCGCACCTATGCAGCGCGGTGCAGGAGCAGACTACGAAATTGACTACGCCGCCGGCCTCATTACTTTCACTACGAAACGTTTGATCAGACGAGACCAGAGGGTGGATATCTCATGGTACCGGGAGGGTGACGGGTTCAGGAAAGATCTGGCAAGGCTGGAG
The DNA here is from genome assembly GCA_029940175.1 of Candidatus Sabulitectum sp. Classification (GTDB taxonomy): domain Bacteria; phylum Fermentibacterota; class Fermentibacteria; order Fermentibacterales; family JCC-6; genus Sabulitectum. The sequence continues at coordinate 879 of JAOZRM010000146.1, forward strand.
ACAACCATTGAACCACTGGAGAACCTCTCTATAGGGTTTACCGGATTTTCAAGGGGGGATAACACTGGTGTGCCCCTGGGATTTGTTATGACAGATGAAGTTGAAGCAGCCCTGAGGAATGCAGGAGAAGTTCCCTCGGATGCATGGATCGATGGTGGCACTTATGTGGGGGAGAATAACGGTAGTTACACACTGGACAGTCTTTCCAGATACATTTATGCAGGTCTCCTTACAGGGGACTGGAGTGTAGAGTTCCAGAGACCACCGGAAGGTGCTGGAGAATACATATATGATTCACCCACAGGAGGGTATCTCTGGGTCGGGGAAGATCAGGGAACCCATTTTGCCAGAAAATACATATCAATTCCCAGCTCAATTGATCTTATTGGCTCAACTGTCTCAGGTGAAATGGGAATGACTCGATACAACATTTTTACCAACTACTCACAGAGGCAGGGAAATCTTTTCAACAAAGATGCCACTACCCGGGAAGGCACCCTCTCCGGCGGAGAGATATCAATCACCTCATGGGAATCGGGACCAATATTGAACCTGAGCGGCAGGCATGTTTCAGAAGGTTTCAACTCTCCGGATGATATTGATTCAGATGTTGATCTTGAAAAGTGGGGATTACCACCGGGCTGGAAGGGAAAAGACAGCTTTATTCTTGGAGACCTTGGAGGAGACAGGCTTCTTTTTACGGCAGGAGAGAGATTTCTGGAAGAGGGAGGCACTTCAACTGTTGCAGGAATTGATTACACTCCATTTGATGGAACACTAACAGCTTCCATCTCAGTGAACGGCCTTTCCAGAACAGGCACTCAGCTGCTCACAGGAGGTCGCCGGGGGAAGATCGGCACAGATTTTACTGTTCAACTTGGCATGCTGACTCCTTTCATGAATTCGTCATACACAGGAGATAGCTGGTCTGACAGTCTTTCCGGCGGGTTGATAGCGTCAGATATTGGAGTTCATGCGGAAACAGGCAGTTGGAAGTCCACAGCAACAGCCGGGGGTGAGATAGACAGACGAGACGGTATAAATCATCCTGATCGAACCCTCAGAATAGGAATAGCAACTGCAGGCACAGGAATGTCATGGAATGCCAACGGAAGTATACAGCATTCCACAGGATGGTTTGAAGGTGGTGGTTCAACCAGCTCTGACGCTGTGAAAGCTGGCTACTCCGGCAGAACCGGTGGTGTATGGGTTTACAGCCAGTACACTGCTGGCGGTTACTTCTCAAAACTTATGGATATTGTTTACACCTGGGTTGGCAGCGGAAACGGAGACTACAGTTACGATCCTGAAACAGGTGAGTACTATCCCGATCCTTCAGGCGACTACCGTCAGACCTATATGCCCGGACAGGGAGAATCAAGAGTTCTTGAGTCTTCCCTTGCCGGAGGATTTGCCTGGGCAGATTCGGCAAACTCAGCAGGGATGGATGGAACCTTTAAACTCACTGCATCCGACGCTGAGAACAAGCTTAAAACCTACAGCCTCGCCGGGGCATTTGATGTGACTTCACCTGGAGGCTGGAATGCTTCTCTTGCGCCATATCTTACATGGGATCAGAGCACTCTTTCCCGGCTCACTGTGAGAGTTTCCGGGTTTGACCAGATTGAAGAGTACAGCGGTGCCGGTAACACAAGAGAAACTTTTAGAAAACTGGAGATTATTCCAATCCTCAAGCCCGAGGAGTGGCTGGAGGTGGAAATTACTGCCATGACAGCATTCCGGAGAAGGGCTCTCTACGGCACCAGAGAGACCGATGAAACAGGAGGCAGTGTAGACCCTGTATTCATGACAGAATTCGGTCTGGACACGGGTATCAGGATCTCAGGGGAGAGAAGAGTAGAAAGAGAAGGAGAGTTGAATGCTTACAACTGGGGATTTGAGCCGCATGTTTCAATGAACGGCGGCGGGTGGACAGCTTCAGGCAGGTTCACCACATGGTATATGCCCGGTGAGGAAGTCATCCCATCCTGGTTCTTTGACGGCAGGCAGAATGGCTGGACCCTTGAACCAAGGTTTTCTGTGGGAAGAAATATCAACAGATGGTTTCATGTTACCCTTTTCTACTGGGGCAGGAAGCCTGCTGACAGTCAGTGGACCCAGCGGGGCGGCCTGGAGGGTACGGTGAACTTCTGATGATAACTCTTCTAACTGCTGCACTGCTTGCATCTGCGGCAATCAATGTCACTGGTGCTCCTCCGTTCCCGCCACTGCCGGATTCTGTTGAGATTGCCGACCAGCAGATAGCAGACATAAGAGATGATGCTTTAACATGGTATCTCCAGACAGGTTATCCGTTTGCCGCGATTGCAATGTTCTTCTCCGCTCCTGATACTCTGGTAGTTAATACTGTTCCTGGCAGACATGCCAGCCTGGAGGAGATCAGATTTCCAGATTCCGTCAGAACCACCCGTTCAATTCTCATGAGAGAGTTATCTCTACAGCCGGAAGACCTCTACGCCCCTGAACCGGTTCAGGAATGGCTCACTGCCTTGCAGAGATATTCATTCATTGAATCAGCAGGGCCGGTTAGTGTGGCACTGGGGCCAGGCGGCAATATTGTTCTTCTTGTTCCGGTAAACGAGGCTCCTGTAGGCTGGTTCTCAGGTGATCTTGATTTTTCAAGCACCGGCGGTTTCACCGGTGGTGGAGAGATCGTGTTCACAAGCATCTTCGGCACAGGCCGCAGGCTTGAGCTGGCGGCATCAGCGGTGGACTGGGGTGGAATTGACGCCGCAGGTCTGTACAGAGAGCCATGGATACTCGGCTCTGCTCTTTCAGTTCAGCTGGAGATAGAGCAGCAGGTGCCGGACAGCGGCAGCGTTATCAGAGAGTGGTCAAGCCAGGTCATTCTCAGCCTTGGGAACATCGATGTATCTGGTGGCGGGGGAACCTGGCAGAGCTACCCCGTGAACCAGCCGGATGAAAGCTTCAGATACGGCTCCGCCGGAATAGCAATGGACTTCACTGCACATACCCCACAGGGCAGAGAGGGCTTCAGCGGAGAGGTCACAACAGAGGCAGGCAGTGCAGAAGGTCCGGATTCCACATATCTCCTCACCAGAGCTGAAGCAGAATTGAACTACACGGAATTCAAAGGCATGTTCGGCATATCATTAACCACTAAAGCCGGAGGAATTATCAGTGGAGACTGGCTGCCGTCAATGTTGACACGCCTGGGAGGCTACGGCACTCTGAGGGGTTACCTAAAAGACTCATGGAGGGCAGGCGCATGGGGCATAGTTTCACCTGAGATATCACTGGGAGAAACTGCAACACAGGTGTATATGTTCTCGGACATCGGAGTACTGGATACACCGGACTTCGGAACACAATTTCCTGTCTCTGCGGGCCTGGGGCTGAGAGGCACAACAGGAGGACTCAGGTTTGATGCAGGCAGCGGCTTCCCGGTAGACAAGGGACCAGGTTCAGCCAGATTCTACCTTTCTGCACTGATCAGTCTGTAAATCAGGTATTAAGAAAAGACCACCTGCAAATTTTCGTATTGACAGTTCTGTGTTAATGTACATCCTTTCGATATACCGAAAGGATGTAATATGAATGATATAAGCTTCTTGTATGATGGCAGGTAGGGAAAAATAGAAAGTGATCTGGAATTACACTCCGGCTTCAATCTCCTCCACATTCCAGAAAGGCGGCAGCGGGTTCAGTATGATCCTTTCCGCCATCTTTTCCACTTTGTCTTTCTGAACTCCATGAATGTTGCGATGATAAGCAGTCTCGGGGTTGGCGATGATCCTGACTATTTTAACCGGAATGCTGAAGGCCTGTGCCAGAGAGTAGTAGGGGGCAATCTCCCAGGCGGAGGTATTTGTGTTATCCACCACCAGAGTGATTTTGCATGAATCTTCCGTTGAATTGTTCAAGTGAAGTAGCCTTGTAGTAAAATTCCTGAGGCAGGAGGAGTGCGCCTCTGACAGCTTCGAAGGGTCGAAATGATATTGTTCATTACTGTCAATAAAGAAATTGTCTGCGCTGAACACTTCTGTCATGTACGGATTTGTGTTTTTTCTTACCCAGGTGGACTTGCCTGATCCGGGAATACCACTGGTTATTATTACTTCCTGCACTCTACTCATTGTTTATTCCCAGAGATTCCTCAAGCTCTTTCAAATCAACTTCTCCTTCAAAATCCATGCTGTACTTTCCCTTAAGCTCAAGTATTTCACTGTATTTTTCCAAAGCCTCCTGCCGTCTGTTCAGTTCAAGCAGAGACTTGCTCTCTCCTGTGAGGTGTACTGACAGAGTAGAGTAATCCTCGGCAAGAGAACTTCGCTTAAATGCTTCTCTGAAGAAGTTGAGCGCCATTCCAGCCCTATCAGTTTTCAGCATGAGTGATCCCAGGGTACCAAGTGCTCTGGCCTGGGTTGTAAGAGCATTTACAGTACAGGCGAACCTGAGGGATCTTCTTGCCTCTCCAATGGCCTCCTGCAATTTCAACATTTTTGCCAGAACAGTTGACAGATTCAGGTGGCAGATAGCCATAGCCCGTTTATCACCGGCTTTCCTGAGCATTCCCATGGATTCTCTGATATGCTTTTCCGCTTTCTCATACTCCCCCGCCTGCTTGTATGCCAGGCCAATGTTTGCATGGAAGGTAACAATTCCCCGTGTATGCCCTATTTCCTCAGCAAGGTGAATTGCTCTTTTCAGGGTATCAATTGCCCCCTGGGATTCTCCGTATCTTGCCATAATTCCACCAAAATTACCTAGAACAATGCATTCACCTCTGGCGTTACCGGATTTGCGGTGAATTGTAAGGGCTTCCCGGTACTTCTCTATGCCGTTACTCTTGTGTCCCATGCTGATCTCTACATGGCCCATATAAGCAAGGGCATTTGCCTCAACGGTTGAGTCTCCACTCTTTTTACCCAGTTCGTATGTCTGTGTGTAATGTGACAGTGCATCCTGAAGGTTGCCTGTACGCTGCATGATTATTCCCATATTGCCATGTAATCTTGCAAGGGATTTTGTCTCAAGAGAGTCCTCATAACCAAGAGCCTTGTTCAGTACCAGAAGTGCTTCGTTGTTGTTTCCCAGAGATGCATTTACCGTTCCTGCGGAACTAAGGCTGCTGGCAAGTGTGTTTTTGTCTCCTGCCGATTCTGCTATTTCTGCTGCAGTCATGTAATCTTTCAGAGCATCCTTAAGGGGTAACCCCAGGTTCTCCCTGGCCTGAGCCATTACCAGGTAAATAGTTGCCAGTTCCCTTCCGGAGAACAGAGTAGATATTTTTTCTGCTGTGTTCAGAGCGAATTGGAATTTTCCCATCAATGCATAAAGTCGCATATCGAGAAACTCCGTTGCGGATGAGTATTCACTTCCAATCGAAACTCTTTCTTGGAGTTCCGTTGAAAGCATCTCAGCTCTGTTCACATCTCCTGCGTCCAGATACTGTTCCATTGCGCTGAGCAGCCATGGGATTGCGCTTTCTCCGGAACCTGATCTGATCCAGTGTCTGGAAAGGGTAATTGCAATATTACTCTTTTCCCCGGAAGTTGTATTTCTCGAGAGAACTTCTGCAGCTTTCCTGTGCATGATCAGTCTGTTTTTCTCAAGTATTGTGTTGTATACGGTTTCAGCTATGAGAGAATTCAGGAAATGAAAACTTCCATCCTTGAAGGCAGTCAGGAATCCCATGTTAAGAAGGCGGGAAAGGAGAAGTCTCGCTGATTTCTTTCCCAGACCGGCAAAGACATCACTGAAAAGAATTTCCTGAAATCCGCTGCCAAGTACAGCTGCAATTTGAAGAGCAAATTTTTCTTCCGGTTTCAGAACAGACAATCTTGCCTGGAGAAAGGATTCTGCGGTGTCTGAAACGAAATGATCCAGTTTCTTGTCCAGGAACCAGGCGTTAATGGTGTCTCTCCCAATGATGCCTGTGTCAACAGCATGCAACACCTGCTCTGTTAGAAGCAGAGGATTGCCACCGGTACTCTCTATTAGGAAATCAGCAAATCTCTTGTCTTCTGAACCATCCGCTTTTCCAAGAATACTCTCCAGAAGGATTATGATAGCATTTCTATCAAGCCCCTGGAGTTGAATTTGCTCTGAGGAATCAAGCAGAAAGTCCTGCGGAGGGTTTCTTGACGTTACTATGAGAAAAACACCGGCTTCAGTTAATGCTCTGCTAAGCTGATCCAGAAGTTTCCTTGATGCGGTGTCAGCCCAGTGAAGATCCTCGATCACCAGAATTAAATGCCCATCTGAACAAATTCTTCTAATTTCAGCCATTACTGTTCCGTAGGGGTCGAAGGTGCCTTTCTTTATAAGGGGCAACCAGGTGCCAAGAGGGGGCTGATCCCAAAGCTTATTCTTCAGTTTAATGATTTTTGTCTTGTTCTGGGGGATAGCTGTGAGGAAGTGGTCAACCAGGCGTGTTTTTCCGGAACCCGGCTTGCCTGTAATAAACATTGGAGGGTGATTGTACCATTTGCAGTAGGAATCGTAAGCTTGAGACAGTTGAACTAATTCCTTGTCTCTTCCTAGAAGTGGAACTTCATTGAGAAGTGGATGGGTGTTATGGGATTCAGTCTTCTGCGCGGGGATCCATGCTTTATCAGTAAACAGCTCCCAGTCGAAAGAATCAAGGCATGCTGATTTGATGTCCTCTGACACAAGTATAGTTTGCTGAGGGGCAGTATTTCGGAGATAACTGGATAGATCAACACAATCTCCATCCACCGATACATCACCGTTATTATCCCGGGTAACAGTTGCAGATCCCCACGCAACACCAATTGAACAAGTGAGATTCATGTGATCATATTCCACTTTAATGTTATTGCTTATCAAGGTGAAGTTTTTTAGAATTCTGAAACAACATCGGATGACTCGCTGACATGTTTGCCTGGAATCCTGTACAGCACCGAAAAGTGCTACAAATCCACTTTGTTCAGTTTTAGCTATCTCTCCTCCGAAAGAGAACACGCATGATGAGAGTTCGCTCATGGTCAGCTGCGCTAATTTCTTATTTGATTCATCTTCAAGTGTCCCGGCAGTTTCCTCAAAACCATGAAGATTCATGGATAAGATTGCGACTTTTCTCTTCTCTCCCGGTATTAATGTAGTGGATGAGATTGTAAGTTCGCAGCTTCACGGATTTGAGCTTGA
>JAOZRM010000316.1 GCA_029940175.1 Candidatus Sabulitectum sp.
GTGAAAGCTTAGAAGGGAGAAAAAACGATCTCTTAACTGATTGCTCTTGTTCCTGTCCCATATTCCCTTGATCAATATCTGCTTTGCTTCTTCAGTTTCCGGGAGTGCACTAAGAAGGTGTCCCCATACGTTGGTTACTAGATCACTTTCATCCTGCAGATAAGCCATGTTCAGAAGGTCAATAGTGAACTCCTCATACGATTCAGAATTAAAATTATCCCATAGTGTAAGGGCATTCAGTCGGCTTCCACTGAAGCCATGTTGCAATCCGTCGTAGCTTGAGCGTAGCATTTCCTCGGCAATCTCCTCCAAACAGGTGGAGAGAAAGGCTTTTTCATTGTTTCCCATGGTAGCAGTTATCGATTGGTAAAGATTCTCTATTTTCTTAAACACATTTGTCTCAGGGGCTTCCCTGGCCATTGATGGTAGGTCGTAGAGCGCAACCTCACGGCATTTCTCCTTAACCTCTTCATATTTCATTAAAAATGGTCTACGAGCAATTATCTCTTTCACTAACTTTCTATCACTGAAGGTGAATAGAAAAGCTTTGAGGAATGACTTTCTAAGCACAAGGCTCCTGGTTGTATCCCAGATCCCCTTCATGAGTATTTCTCTTATTTCCTTTGTCTCGGGAAGTGGCTGGCAAATAAACCCTTCTGCAGCAACAAGCATTGCTTTCTCATCATGCTCATAAACCCAGGAGAGTAGATCGAATGCAAATTCGTGGTATGACTTGGAATTGAACCTTTCCCATAGATCAGAAAGGTTCAATCGAATCTCGGGAAGATGGTTGGGAGAATCTGCAAAGAACAAATGGTGACCGATGCTCCGTAAGTATGGAATGAAGAAATGACAATGATTATTTTTCTGACTGGAAATTGAAAGGTAGATAGCCTCTATTTCCTGAAGAATCTCTCTCAAATTAACCTCCTTTGGTTGAGTACACGCTTTACTCCGAGATGCTGTACCTGTCATGATATCACCTTTTTCGGAGTTCTCACTAGTCGGAAACCAACACCAGAGGTCCATGTATCGTGCTCCCATGGGGTTGAGTTGCTGCACCATGAAGCTGGCAAAACAGAACCATTTCGGTGAATTCCACCTTTTGCGACCCTGTAGCCGCCTCCCTGTAAGCCATAGTCAATGAAAGGGTATGAATACACTGGATTAAACCTATCCGAACACCACTCATAGACCAGGCTACCCATGTCATACAAGCCCCATTTATTGGGTTGACCCAGGCGGACATCGATAGTTTCTGTTGAATCGTAAAAATGTAATCCCAGAATAAAGGGATTCAATTCTTCTACTGTTTTACTCACGAAGTTGAAATCTGATCTGGTTCCTGCCCTACTTGCATATTCCCATTCAGCCTCTGCTGGTAACCTATAGTCATATTCGTTATCAACTGAGCTAAGAATTCTTGCAAACGCAGTACTCTCATGCCAATTCGCCCAGTTCACTACTGAATAGTCTCCGCTTATTCCCCTGGGACAGTGATTTGTAACTAAGTTCCATATCTTCAGAGTAACGGGAGTTGAAAGCATTTCAATTTTTCCAACTGAGACAGGGACTCCAGGAAAGGGGTCATTAAAAGAACCGCTACTATCTTCAGAATAGCCCATTAGGAATTCTCCAGCAGGGATTGGGACAAATTCCATCTGTGGAATTACGGGTTTGAAGTTATCTGCTTCCATTTTGAGAATGAAATGAGGCTTCACCTCAGGCAGAGAACATTGGTCAGACAAGGGAGTACTGTTGATCGTGTCCAGGAACTCAGAGAACTCAGCTCTTTCACCAGTGAATTCGGGCTGTTGAATTGTTCGTTGCGTGGGCAATCCGAACACGTGCTTGATTGCTGAATACACTGTTCCACCGGAAGAGATCATTACAAATCTTTTACCGGTCTTGATATTGAAGCCGAAAACCCTACTATCTTCGTAAACTGCAGTTCCTCCATAGAAGAAGAATTCACCATCCCGAAGATATCCCTGTTCCCAGAGTTCAAGTAGATGACCAATTACCAGTCGAAATCGTCCCCCATGGGCACTGGCATTCAGAAAGCAAGGTAAACGGGCATGGTACAATCGGGGATTATCTCTTATAAAGGGGATAAGCCGAAGCATTCGAGGAAGAGCTTTTGATAGAGAAGACAATTCA
>JAOZRM010000317.1 GCA_029940175.1 Candidatus Sabulitectum sp.
ACAAAATACTGCCATCTTTGATAAGGATGAATTTCTAGACAGGATGATGGATGACAAGGATCTGGCAAGTCTTATCGCTACTGAATTCATGAGAAATGCTCCGGAACTGTTAAATCAGATTAGCGACCATATCAGTAGAGACAATCCAGTCGAAGCAGGTCACACTGCACACTCCCTGAAGGGATCTGCAGCAAATCTCAGTGCTTCAAAGCTGGTGGATACCACCTTCGAAATGGAACAGGCCGGCAAGGAGGAGAATACTGTCAAACTGAGAGAACTACTGCCAACTTTGAAGATACTGTATTCAGAACTGGAGAATGCTCTGAAGTCGGCTGGCTACTGAAAGACACCAGTTCAGATCAAGGTGTTGTGATTTTACCCTCTGCCAGGAAGTACTCGGGAATCATCGGGATTCAGGGGCAGGTGTCTCTTCATATGTGCATCGAGGGGCTGTAGATCGGTCATTTCATTGACGGAGGGTTGATTCGGGAAGTATGCTCAATTACAGGCAGGATCAGGAGGTCTGCTGGTACGAATGGACTACTTCGTGAAAAGGAAAGGAAATTGAATGATTCATGTATTCTGCATTTTGCCGTTTCTTCTGGGAACCAGTGCTCTTTCTCCTTTATCCACTACCTCTGTTGCTGAAATTGATATACTTGTCGAAAGCCTTGATCAGAATCACCCGGCCCCCAGCAGACACTTCCTTGGCACTCTCCCTCCCGTTCAGGGACCAGGATTCCGCAGATGGGAAGTTTTCCTGTACGAGGATACCGAGTACGAACTCATTGATGAAATCATGTTTATGCAGGAACGCGTTTACCGAATTGAACATTTATACTACCACTCAGATTTTTGCATAACCACCAGTTATTATTACGATCCGGATGAAAATCCAGTTATCTGCATTTCAGCATGGTGGCTGGAAAACGAAGAATTCCCTGTCTTCGAGGATAGATTCTATTTCTCTGGTAACGATGTTCTGGCATGCTGTTATGATGGAGAGCCTCTTACAGTCCCTTCAGAAATTGACATTGAGAAAGGCATACACCGTCTGGAATATGCCCAATATATTCTGGATTGTGTAAATGCTCCTTCTCCGGATTCTTCTCCAGTATTCCTGGAGCAATTCGAGTATGTATACGATAACTTCAAAGATTAGTGATAATGCCCATTCAGATGCTGCTGAATATGTGATTAACAGATTATTCCTGTTGACATAGACCAGATTCGAGAAGTATTGTCAGTTTCAATCAAGAAGCAATAACTGAACCGAAAGGAATCTGATTATTTCATCACTTCCATCATATCTAAAAGAGGACATCAGCAGGATTGCCGAAACCATGGGGATGTCCATGGCAACAACAACTAAACTGAAGCAGGGAGAGAGACGGGATGTAGCTGTTCTTTTTCTTGATCTCAAGGGCTTTACCAGTCTTGCGGAAAGCCTTGATTTTGAAGCAGTTCATCAAATTATCAACAGAGTAATGCAGACCCTCTCCGAAATAGTAGCTATGAGTGGTGGTTATGTAGACAAGCTCGAAGGTGACAAAATAATGGCACTTTTCGGGGCAAAGCAGGCAAGTGATAATGATTCCGTAAGAGCGGTAGACTGTGCTCAAAGAATGCTCAGTGCTGTTGATGAGGTAAGCAGAATGCTGGTTTCTTTGAAAATAAACACAGGAGCAAGAGTTGGCATCTCTTATGGCCAGGTAATAGTAGCCCCTGATGCGTCTGGTCACTTAACTGCAACCGGTGATGTTGTCAATGTTGCTTCCAGACTTGAATCAGAAGCAGCAGTGGGTACAATAATGGCTTCAGACAAAGTACGGAAGGAGTGTAGAGAACTGTTTGTCTGGACCGACCTGGGAGAGATATCCCTTAAGGGAAGAACAAACCCGGTTCATGCCTGGCGACCGGATGGAGCTGGTGCAGAGCGCATAGAGAGATGGGAAAGATCAGCAAAAATTTCCGGTACTCCATTCTTTGGGCGAGGGAGGGAAACAAGATTTCTGCATGACGCATGGAACCTGTTCAAAAAGGAGCAAGGCAATTCAGATTCTGATAAGGCAAAGCTGCACACCGTCATCGAGATCCAGGGAGAAGCAGGTATTGGGAAATCCCGGATGATACACGAGTTTCTCCACGAGTTATCTA
>JAOZRM010000147.1 GCA_029940175.1 Candidatus Sabulitectum sp.
TATAAGTACCATCAGACTGAACTTCCAGGAAGAACGCAATGTGGAGTATGAAAGATTTTTCCTTGGGGCAGTCGAACTGAGAATCCAGGATTAATCAGTTTACCCTGCCGGGATGATAGAACTGCAGAAAGAAACGGAGAAGCAATGATTCCCATGATTGCAATGCTTGTTGATACAGCAATTTATCATGACGAGAGCACAGCATTGAATTTTGTTCATGAGTGGGGTGTTGTTGTTTTTGAAGAAAACATCGGACCCATCATCTGTGGAAGCCCCTGGGACGAATCTGTAATGTTCATGAATGATGATCTTTGTGCCAAAGCTCCTGTTGTCTGGTTTCATGGTGAGCCGTTCGAAGGAACATTCAGAGTAGAAGTGGAAACAGGTGAGACCATCACAATGGTGTATCCGGAGCCGGACACCCTGGAGTATGAATTTGCTGAATGGCGAATTTCCACCGTTCAGGGAATCGATGAGTATGCGTATGTGTATGACGGGCCATTCTTGTGGGCTGTAGAATCATGGCGAGATGTGCCCTCTCTTTCTCTTTTCAATGAAAATTCAGGTATCACAGAAAACTTCCTCTACTACGAGTGTACAGTACCTCCCAGCTTCGGGAAGATATTCTTCCACTGGGATTCAGATGGAACCCCTGTTTTTGCCGGAGTACCTGTTGATGATGCCCTGGCGTTTACTCCTTATGGAATTGTTCAGGTGGCTCTTAAGGAAGATGAATTCGTCCCGAATGAATACCCTTTTCAAGGGATTACACTTCCTGAACATGTAGTTGACACATTCTGCCGTTGGGCAGGTTCAAAACTGAAAACTTCAGAAATCTCTGCTTTATGGGAAACCTGGGAACCTGCATTCACCGAATCAGGTCACTACTGGCTTGTGTTTCCCATCCCGGAAGAATACAACAACTTGATCAGTACAATTCGTCTTGAGACCTCTGATAACAGGGAGATAGAGTACCACAGGCTTTTCCTGGGAGCAGTAAGAGTCAGTCTGCCATGACTCTCTCAAAATAGTCAAGACAACGCTTAACATAAGTTCTCTTTTCCCTGTAAGAGTGGGGAAAGAAGCTTCGTTTAAAACCGTATGCCACCAGGTTCTTCAGTTGTTCTGCGGAAAGATCGAATACACTAACTGCCTTGAAAAGCTCATCTGTTACTGTGGTGTTGGATACAGTTCTGTTGTCTGTACAGATCGTGCACGAAAGTCTGTTGTCCATCATCTTTTTGAAGGGATGATCTTCCAGATGATGAAGTTCCGGAGCAGTCTGCATATTGGAGGATAAGCACACCTCGATGGTCACCCTGCGGTCAGCGATAAATCTTACCAGATCATCGATGTATCTCTGTCTGTCTGGAATGGATGGGTCACTGATCGACTTGGTATTGAACAGTGATGTACCGTGACCTATTCTGTCTGCACCAAGCTCTGTGATTGCCTGAAAAATACTCTCCGGACCGTAAGCCTCGCCGGCATGCACGGTTTTGCTGATGAAATTCCTGTGAGCCAGCATGTAGGCATCCCGGTGATGGATAGGAGGATACCCTTTCTCGCGACCTGCGATGTCTATTGCCACCACGGGGATCCCACTTTTCCGTCTGGCTTTAACAATCGCTCCTGCAAGTTCATACGAAGCTAAACCAAAAATTCTATCTTCGCTGGAGTTAGCATGAGCAGAACAGATCTCACGGAAATACTGAGATGATCCCTTTGTGAAGAAGCGCATGGCGCAGGCGATAATTCCGTAGTCAAAAGGTGGCTCCTCTCCAGAAACTATTACCTCGCGAATGTTGAATTCCTGTTTGGCTCTGGAAAGCCCGTTGTTCACTGCCTCCAGCACTTCAGGTAATGTCATTTCTCCACCGGCATACCGCTGTGGAGCAAACCTGGCCTCCAGATATCTTACGCCCTCGTTCTGATTATCAACAGCAAGCTCATAGGCAATGCGGGTAAGGTTCTCCTTCTTCTGCATAACAGCGCCTGGGTAAACAAAACACTTCAGGTAATCCTCCAGGCTGTTGTATGATTCCTTGAATACAGTTTCCTTTAAACCCTGAACAGTGTATGAGGGAAGCTCCACTCCGTCCTTCTTAGCCAGATCGATCAAAGTTTCAAGACGGATTGAACCTCCAAGATGTACATGAAGGTCACTCTTCGGCAATTCTGCTATAAGCTCCCTGGAAATTTTCATCTATCCATGTCCTGTTCTTTACAAAAAACCGTGTCACATATTCCTGAGCAATTCCTCTGCCTCCTCATGCTGTCCCTCCTTTGTCCAGGGATCAACTGGAGAAAGGACCAGAGGGTGGCTGAGGAACTCTGTCAAACACTCCTCAGCAGAATCTGTATTACCAAGTTCCAGGTTTGCAATACCCATATAGTAATACGCTACATAAAATGAAGGACTGTACTCAAGTGTAGTATTCAAGTCGTCAAGGGCGAGCTGGTAATCTCCCAAAGCTATACGGCAGATCCCTCTTCCAATAACTATCCATGGCAGCACTACAGGATCAGTTTCCCTCTCTATAGCAGCCCCGAAACTTTCAATTGCTTCCGCTGGTCTGTTCATTTCGTAAAGAATGAAACCGCGCATGGAATGACCCTGTGGATTCTCTGGTTCCATTTCTATTGCACAATCAATGGCCTCAAGAGCCGGTTCGTAATTACCCAGTCCATAATGGGCTCTGGAATAATCACGGAAAGACATTGCGTTAGAAGGATCCTGCTCAAGAGATCGGCCAAGATGATGCATACTTTCGGTGTATCTTTCCGCCTGCTTCAGTTGAGCTCCAAGCTGAGCATTGAGGGAAGAGTTATCAGGCTCCTGTTCATACGCTTTGAACAGATCACTAATAGCTGCGTCCAGATCACCAACAGCGTCGTATGACGCGGCTCTGCGTCTGAGAAGGAATACATCATCCGGAAAAGTAGCTAGAGCACTGGATAGAATCTGAATTGCATCGAAGTCTAAACCCAGTATCTGCTTAAGCTCTCCGTAAGTAGCGAAAGCGATGTAAAGATGTTCAGGATCACTGTTCTCCGTGTGGAGCAATGACTGACCCAGGAACTCATCTGCTTCCTCAAGTCTGTTCATATTCAGCATCCAGTCTGCAAGTATAAGATAAGCATAGAATTTGAACCGCTCAGGTGTCTCGGATCCGAGTGTCAATTCAAGAGGAGTAAGACTTGCTTGTCCGTCAAAAAACATATCAATTCTAGAGTACGTACCAGGACAATTTGTTGCGACAATAGATGTTATTGCTACACTGATTTGATCTCCATCATCAATGCAGGAACCGAGAAAAACAATATCCCCATTACTTGCACTAGCTGCTGCTACTGCGTCGACAAATCCACTTTCACCATATGGCACGAACTGATCCAGTAAACTCACGGTAATGTAATCAGTGCTTCTGAATTCCTGTTCAAGCCAACCTTTAACGATCCTTGCTGCAGGTACAGAAAGTTGATCAGGATCATTGAAATCGGAAATAAGAATAGAAACACTGTTTTCCGGAACTTCACCATACGCTGAGGGGGAAACAAATGCCAGCAAAACTAACATCACTAAAACCCTGAGCTCCTTAACGAATACTGATCCAATCATTTGCTTATCTCCATCCCTGTGCTGTAAAAAAAGTTCAAGAGAATCAGAATCTGTATCAATTCAATACTTGTCATACTGACTCTGAAACGACTTTCTCGAAGAAATCCATACACTGCCTCACATACGCTCTCTTCTCTCTGTAGGCATGAGGGAAGAAGCTTCGCTTGAAGCCATACACCATTAATGTTTTGATATCGTTCAAAGATAAGTTGAATGCCTGTACTGCTTTAAATACTTCATCTGTTACTGTGGTGTGCGACACTGTCCGGTTGTCCGTACAGATGGAACATGACAGCTTGTTTTCAAGCATCCGTTTGAAAGGATGATCTTCCAGTTTCAGCAGTTTCGGGTCGGTTTGCATGTTTGAAGTCAGACAGACCTCGATGGTTATTCTTCTATTTGCAATGAATTGCACCAGATCATTCACATACCTGTTTCTGTCCAGAATGGATGTATCGCTGATTATCTGTGGCTTAAAGAGGGAAGTTCCGTGCCCGATACGACCTGCTCCCAGTTCAGTTATGGCCTGAAAAATGCTTTCCGGACCGTATGCCTCTCCTGCATGCACTGTTTTGTTCAGGAAATTTCTCTGAGCAAGCATGTAAGCTTCCCTGTGGTGAATTGGAGGGTTCCCTTTCTCCGGGCCGGCAAGGTCAACGCCAACAACAGGCAGACCCATCTCTCTTCTGGCCTGAACAGCTGCCCCAACCATTTCCAGTGAAGCGAGACCGAAAATTTTATCTTCGTCGGAGTAGGAATGAACAGAAATGATATCACTGAAATAGTCTGAGAAATAACTGTTGAAGTAACGCATGGCGCAGGTAATTATTCCGTATTCAAATGGTGGTTCCATACCGGAAGCAACTGCCTCGCTACTATTGAACTCGCGTTTTGCTTGTGCAAGACCATTGTTGACCGCTTCAATAGTATCTGACAGGGTCATCTCTCCGCCTGCATGAAGCTGTGGAGCATATCTCACCTCGATATACCTCACGCCTTCGTTCTGGTTATCAACAGCCAGTTCGTAAGCAATACGCTCAATGTTTTCCTTTGTACGCATCACGGCACAGGTATAGCCGAACCCTTTCAGGTAGTCATCAAGATCCTTGTAGTTTTTCTTGAATACAGTTTCCTTCAAACCCTCTACTGTATAGGACGGCAGCTCAACACCTTCTGCTTTTGCAAGTTCGATCAGAGTTTCAATCCGTATAGATCCGTCTAGATGAAGATGCAGATCAGTCTTCGGAAGTTTTTCTATAAGCTCTCGCGTGATTTCCATGTTTCCCCCCTTTTTGTATAACTAATGATACAAAAGTGACGGGCTGAAACAAAGACAGCAGGAGGGAGAATCCGGCGGGACTGTGCCCACCGGATATTTCATGTCTATTCGGGTATCTGATCAGCTTCCACATATTTTGCAAGCAGGTCGCCGGATGGTACCAGAAGGTATGTTTCACCTTCCAGTTTGATCTCTGTACCGCTGTACTCTTTATAGATAACCCGGTCACCAAGTGCTATTTCATCAGAGGCATCAGCTGCTTTTGCTACAATGATGCCTTCAGCCGGTCTTTTCTTTACTGAATCGGGAATAACAATCCCGCCCCGAGTTACATCTGCAACCTCAACAGCCTCCAGCATAACATAATCCTGTAATGGCTGTATCTTTATGTCTTCCACGGTTTCACTCTCCACTCCTGGGCTTCAAGCCCAGATAATCATCTATTTTTGCTTTATCAAAGCCCACAACGTAGCGCCCGCCAATACTGAGCTGGGGAACTCCTGTCTGCCCTGTTCTTGCTTGCAGGTTGGAAGCTCCAGATGGATCTCGAGAAATGTTGACCTCTCTGAAAGAGACCCTGTTCTTCCTCAGGTAAGTTTTCACCCTGGTACACCATACACAGGAATCACCAACCCACACCGTGACTGCAGGGAAACCGGTTTTTCCATCTACAGAGGAATTTGCAGCAGAGTTGTGACCGGTAAACGCATTTGAATAGTAGTCAGAACTCTGTTTTCCCACAATCTTCTGAATCACCTTCCCATCAGAGATTGAAATCACTGTTGGGACATTTGTTACGCCGTACCGCGAGTGTATCCCTTTCACCGTACTGACATCCACATACAAGACCGGTTGATCACTTCTCAGTAAGGCAAATTCCCTGAAAGCTCCCTCGGTACTTCGGGAAGCTGAAGAAAATTCACCGAAGAAGCCAGCGATAACTGTCTCTTTCCTTTCATTCAGTATCTGATCAAATTCCTCCTCTTTCTCCACCGCAACTAAACTCATTTTCTACTCCCGTCCAGGGTACTGGTCAGTGCTTCGAGTATGGCACTGACTGCCTGGGGTTTTTTAAGATGATATCTCCGGCAGCGCCATTCAACATCACATTCAATAAGACCAGCTTCACGAAGTACAGCCAGATGTTTTGACAATAGCGAAGCCTCTACTTCCAGTTTACTCATAAGCTCTGAAACTATACAGGAGTCAACAGTAAGCTCATGAAGTATCTGAATTCGAACTGGATGACCAATCGCCTTTGTCAGTTCTGAAAGATTGAAACTCCATTTACTGTACTTTGTCATTTGACATGCCCTTCAATTGAGTTGTGTGTAAAATAAGAAATTTTCCAGACTTGTCAACACTCAATCCCCTCTTTGTACTCGTACTGTTGTAAATCAACAAGGTTTGTGGTATTTTCCTCCTGCGAGGAAGTTACAGCCTTCACTGGAGACACTGTGACGACCGCAAGAGGTTGTGTTTATTTTATATTTAATTGCATCATTCGCTCTACCAGCGCATGATAACTTGATATATTGTATTATGACAGAAAGGTTCTAATGACTATACCGAGCCTTAAAATCGGTGATTTGACTATTCGTATTCCAATTGTTCAGGGTGGTATGGGTGTTTCGGTATCAAAAGCATCACTTGCTTCAGCGGTTTCGCAAGCAGGAGGCCTGGGCGTTATCGCCAGTGTAGGTCTGGGTGAAGAGATGGATACATCAATACCATATATGAAGAGATCAAGGCAGGCTCTCTCAGCAGAGATTCGCAAAGTGAAGCAGCAGGGTCTGGCTGTTGGTGTGAATGTGATGGTTGCTCTTACCAATTTCGGAGACATGGTCAAAACGTGTGCTGACGAAGGCGTGGATGTGCTCTTCGCTGGTGCCGGACTCCCTCTTCGGCTACCGGAGTATGCCGGCGACTCTTCTATGAAACTTGTTCCCATTATTTCGTCAGGTCGTGCAGCTGACGTGATCTGCCGCTCATGGGCAAAGAAATATTCAAGATTCCCGGACGCAATTGTTGTGGAAGGTCCCATGGCCGGTGGCCACCTGGGATTCAAATTGCAGGATCTCCTTGATGGAACAGCAGCTGATCTTGATAGCCTTGTCCGTGAAACACTGGTTGTTGCAAAAAAGTATTCACAGCAGGCTGGGCGGGCGATTCCAGTTATTGCAGCCGGTGGTGTATTTACAGGGGCCGATATTGCAAGATTCCTTAACATGGGTGCAAGCGGTGTTCAAATGGGAACGCGATTTGTTGCCACTCATGAGTGTGATGTTTCTGATGAATACAAGCAGTCTTATGTTGATGCCACCGAGGACGATGTTGCTGTTATCCTTTCACCGGTTGGACTTCCGGCGAGAGTTATTAAAACCCCATTTGTTGAAAAAAGCTTTGGTGAAAAACAAAAATTCCAGTGCTTCTATAAGTGTCTTATAACTTGCGATGCAGACAAAGCCAATTACTGTATTGCTCTAGCTTTACTGGACTCGTCCCGTGGGCATCTTGATACAGGGTTTCCGATGTGCGGTCAGAACGTGCCCAGGATTGACAAAATCGTGGGAGTTGATGAACTTATGCAGGAACTGGTAACGGAAGCAGAGCCTCTCCTTTCTTAAAACCGTCAGATTCCATAAGTGTCTGTTCTCTAACCGCAGTTAGATCGCTCACAGTTATGCACCCCTGCTTAAATTTAGGTTGATTCATCCAGAAATGGTTTGAAAAACTTGCTGTGTTCCTCGGGACTGTAACTGATACCGAAGATTCGACTGATGAACCAGCTGTTCCCGTGCATGTTCATAAACAGTGATTCAATGTGAAGTTCCCGCTTTTCTCCTCCCTCATAAATCTGCAGATAGAGAAGAATCTGTGCTTCATTTTCGTTGAAGAATCCCATACTGGCGTCAAGAAGCTCAAACTTGATTGAGTTTGTGTCCTGCTGATTGAAAATGCTTTTCAAAAAAGAAAGCACTTCCTCTTTCCCTGTTCGTATCAAACCTCTGGACAGAACGATGTCTTCAGTCAACACATATTCAAGTTTCTGGAATGCTCTCTCATTAAGAGCGGTAACATACGTTCAACAAGAACCT
>JAOZRM010000148.1:0-4656 GCA_029940175.1 Candidatus Sabulitectum sp.
ACGAACCTGTAATACTGATTTTTTATCAGCATCTTTTGTTGGAGATTCGTTTATTGTAATGTGGGATGATACACTTCATGTTCCCATGTTCCCACCCATCTCTCACCAGTTCAGACTTTCCAGGGTGGTGAAGTAGTGAGTCTTGCGGAAGACTGGAGAGAGCGTCATGGTCAGAAGCAGTCCAGCAACAAGGTAATTATCTATATCATTCTTCTGCTGGTTATTCTTTTCTTTATTGCCCGGGCGGGAAATTTCTCAAGGATGTTCACTGAGACTTTTTCAACCACCCCGGATTCAACAGCCACAGAATTGGTGGAAGACAGATGAGCAGTAAGATATTTGACGCCCATTGTGACACTCTGCTTCGAACCAGAGCCGGTGAAGACTTTCTTCAGGGAGGGGATACCCTTCATGTTGATCTTCCATCGCTTCTGGAGTCCGGTGTTTGTGATCAGATAATGGCAGTTTGCATAGAGCCATATGCAGGCAGAGAAAAGGAAATCTGGGAATTGGGATTGAGGAACTTCAAGGAGTTCAGAGTCATGGATAAACCCAGACTTCATTTTGCCCTTGAGGGATGTCTTTCTATTTTCAAGGGTTGGGATCTTCCATTTCATCCCATCGTTGCCAGCCTCACATGGAATGGTGATAATCCCTATGCAGGTGGAATTGGTTCAGAGATGAATCTAACAGACCAGGGACGAAAGCTTGCTGAGACTTTCATTAAGGAAAACACTGCTCTTGATGTTTCCCATTTAAATGATCGATCCAGGAAGAGTCTGCTCAAACTTGGTTTTCCTGTTTGTGCCACTCATTGCAATGCCAGAAAACTCTGCAATGGACACAACAGAAATCTGCCCGACGAGGATATAGTTGAGATTGCAGCGGCTGGTGGCGTGATCGGTGTTACTTTCGTTCCAGATTTTCTCGAGGAAGAAGGTAAAAGGGCCACAATCGAATCCATAGTTGATCATGTGGAGTACATTGCCGAAAAAACTTCCATCGACAACGTTGGTTTCGGTAGCGATTTTGATGGGGTAACGAAACTTCCTGTGGGAATAAATGGTGCAGGCAGCTGGCACCGGGTGATGGATGCTCTGGAAAATCGTGGATGGTCAAGTTATGACATTGATAAAGTCGCAGGTGATAACTGGAGAAAATTTTTAAATATAGACAAGGAGATTTCAGTTTGAGACTTACTTTAGTAGCTCTGTTTTTTATTACAGCTTTTATGATGGCACAGACCCCTCTTGAGTTCGCTATTGTCCGGGATCTGGTTGGAGGAACTCCCAGAGTAAGTGTATTCAGCATAAAGACTCGCAACGTTGATGGAGAAAACACTCTTCAGATTGCAGCAAGGGCAGGAATTCAATTCGACTGTACCAGGCATACTATGCTTATTGACAGCATGACAGGTACTGATGTTTTAATAGATGGTCAGATCTGCTATTCCGCTTCCATAATGAAGCCCACCATTGAACAGTTTTTTACTGTTATCAGGAATAATATGACTAGGCATGGAAGTGGTGGAATCACTCAATTTGAGATAGAGTTGGTTACTTTTGATGAAATGGGATGGATATCGGTTGTTATTCCTCTTTCACGAGTTGACAGCCTTCTTGCAGGCAGTATGACCCACCTGGAATTCTGGGCAATAACCCCTGTGATGGAGGTGGAGGTTGGTACCGGCGGTTTTCCGGTGAGTAACGAAAGTCCGCTGCCTGAACTTCACGGAGCTCCTGTATCAGCAGTTCTGCTTGAGATTGAACAACCGGCGGGGAATCATGCCTGGAAATCACTGGTGCTTCCAGGATGGGGGCAGATGTCCTCCGGTACAGGTGTTCCTTTTATAAATATACTGGCGGAGATCGGTGGAGCTGCTCTTTTGTTTACCGAGGATTATCGTGAAGTGGGGATTGGAATACTGGGCATTAACCATCTGATCAGTTTTTCCGACCTCCTTTAAAGGAAGGGAGTATATGAGAAATCTGGAAGGCATTCTAATTCTGATAGGTGCTTCTATGTGGGGACTGGCATTTTACTTCGGTCCAGAATCGGATGCATGGATACTGGGTAAGTGGGGGATTTTCCTTATTGCCATGTCTGCTCTTCTCAGGGTGATTGAGTTTCTCATACCTAACAGAAAACCTCAGCCAAAACGCCCCAAAGGCCATGTTCGCAATCGTAAGTGTCCTGCTTGTGGAAAACCTGCAGTTTCAGGTTCGAATTATTGCAGTTATCACACCAGGTACGGCCCGGAAGACGGACGACGCTGAGCGGTAAAAGATTACTGGTAATTGTCCTTTTTACATCGCTGATTCTGGCGGTGGGGTATCGATTTGTCACCACATCCCATTCCGTTCAAGCCACTAGGACATTTCCTGTTCTCGGAACGTTTGCTACAGTGATTGTTACAGTGGAAGAAGTGGACGCCCAGTTACTTTTCAGAAAAGCCGATTCGCTGCTGACCTGTCTGGACATTCAGTTGGGAAGGTTCAGCGGATCAGGGCAACTTCATGATCTGAACACAACCGGTGGAATATCAATTTCGACTTCATCAGATCTTGCCGGATTGATCCGCAGGTCGGATGTTCTGGTTCATGCCACAGGGAACAGCTTTGATCCCAGCATGGGGATTCTTTCACAGGTGTGGGGCTTTCCAGAGCCGGTGGGAGTTCCTGATTCTGGCGTTATCCATCAGGCGCTGGTACATACAGGATGGGATCTACAGGTTCAAATTGATTCAGACTCAATTACCATTCAAAGGAACACGATACTGGATTTCGGAGCAATTGCCAAAGGATATGCAGTTGACCAGACCTGGGAACTGCTCATAGAGATGGGTGCAAGCGAGTGTCTTGTAGAGGTTGGTGGTGAGGTTAGATGTGGCAGTTCAACCGGCAGGATCTGGTACATCGGAGTACGGCATCCCAGACGTGAGACTCTAGCGGGAATACTGGCAATAACGTCCGGAGCTGTGGCCACAAGCGGTGATTATGAGTGTTTCTTCATCGAGGAAGGCATCCGTTACAGTCATCTGCTGGATACAGACACCGGATACCCGTCAAGAAGATCTGCCAGTGCAACAGTTATTGCCGGGGATTGCACAACTGCCGACGCTATGGCCACTGCAGCTGCTGTAGCAGGCCCTGACCAGGCACAACACTTCCCGGCAGATGAATACAGAGGAATGATCATTATTACAGCGGATGAGAATGATGCTTGTGAGACATATGAGTTTGGAGACATTCCATGGGCGGAGTAAAAACAGTGGAACAATGCATGATCTGTCCCCATGGGTGTGTTTTTACAGAAAAACATCCCATTGGAAAATGCCATGTAAGAGGTCTGAATAATCCTGGTTATGGTATGTGTACAGGTCTTTCCGTTGATCCAATTGAGAAGAAACCCATAAGAAATTTCCGCAGTGGTACAACAGTTCTCTCAACAGGTCCAAACGGCTGCAACCTTACCTGTCTCAACTGTCAGAACTGGCACATAAGCCAGCAGAGATCGGCCTCTGTCCAGTACTTGAGCCCGGAGAACCTTGCGACTATTGCCATGCAGAAGAGTGACGGCCTTGCCTTCACTTACACAGAGCCCACGATCTGGTATGAGTACATCATGGATACTGCTCCACTGGTAAGAGAGCAGAGTGGAATTGTAATCATGGTCTCAAACGGATATGTGAACAGAAAACCACTCCAGGATCTTATCTCGGTGACAGATGCATGGAATATTGATCTGAAGGCATGGAGCAACGATTTTTACAGAAACATATGCGGCGGAGACCTTGTCACTGTGAAGAACTCAATCAGGATGGTTGCTGACAGCAAGTGTCATCTGGAACTCACCTGGCTTCTTATTCCCGGGTACAATGATGATCCAGATCAGATCACCAACGCGGCAAAATGGATAAAATCAACAGCAGGTGAAAATACAGCAGTACATGTTTCCAGGTATTTTCCCCAGTACAAAATGACTGTCCCTGCCACACCTCTTCCCGTGTTGGATAAAGCAGTAGAACTGTTCAGAAAGCATCTTAGGTATGTCTATCCGGGCAATGTTTAAACCTTTTGATGGTGTTCTGCTGTTGATCATTCTGGCCATTGCACTGCTGTGGAGTCAGTGCGGCGAAAAAGAAAACACTGAACCAGAGAGTCTTCGCATTGTAACCTCAGATACCGATGATACATTGACTCTGTTCAGAGACACATTGATAACAATGGATCAGCTTACAATTGAGATAAGAAACAAACGCGCGGCTATTACGCATTCCAACTGCCACACTCAACAGTGTGTTCACACAGGTTTCATCACCACACCGGGCCAGATGTCAGCCTGCATGCCAAACGGAGTCTGGATTGAGATTCTGGGTTCAGAGAAAACAACAGATGTGATCAGCTACTGATCAGAAAGTCGCCTTCAAACTGCCCCAGGTTGTGCGATGGATTGTATCCCAACCCACATATGCCCTGATAAAGAAGTCTCCATAAGAGGTGCCTTCATGCCAGGGTTCCCATATTATGAAGTCATCTGAGTAAAAGCTATGGTGAATGTAGGGAGATGTTCCATCCGCAATCAGTGATGGGTATCTTTCAGAACTCATCTCAGTGTTAACAACCACCCAGAAGTTGGCATCAGCGTAGGGATCCA
>JAOZRM010000148.1:4666-7966 GCA_029940175.1 Candidatus Sabulitectum sp.
TCATTGGAGTGTAGTGCAATGCAGTGGAGAGAACCCTTGAATACCTCAACTCCGGCCCTGTAGATGGTCCGTTCCACAATTCACAGTAAAAGCTGGAAGTGTCCCAGGGTTGATCCGAAAAATGGTAAAACCATATTTCAGCCTGGCCCACATAAATTCCCGGCATCCCCGGTATAAAATCTTCCACGTTAAACCATACACCCCTGTACGTTCCAGTCTCTGTGGCCCATGCTGGAGTTCCATCATCGTAAGCAAGCCAGTCGCCATCTGATTTCTCAATTGTATTCAAATCCGACGGTTCGTGTACTGCAGAGGCAATTGCACACAAGATAAGCAGAGAAAAATAAACTGTTTTCATCAAAGATATCCCTGTCTAGAAAGTTGCCTTCAAACTGGCCCAGGTTGTTGCATCCAGTTCCCCGGGAGGCCATCCGAATGTTCCTATGAAATAGTTGGAGAAACCGGAAGGGCTCCATGGGGTCCAGCTGGTGAAGTTGTTACTGTAGAAACTGTGAGCCACTGAAGAACCGGCACCATCACTGACAGTTGTTGGTGCTCCTTCAGTGCTGAGTTCTGTGTTGGCAATGCACCAGAATTCACTATCTGCAATAACAGCAGATGAAAAGAATACACACGAAGGAGCATAATCCACTGCAGTGATCAGAGTTCTGTCAAGAAAAAGATCTGGACCTGACGCATTTCCGTTCCAGAGTTCAAAATAGACCTCAGAAACATCCCACGGTTGAGCTGTTTCATGGGAGAACCACATATATGTTTCCGAGATGGCGATTCCCTGAGTCCACCCAGGCACGAAATCTTCCAGATTGAACCAGACTCCTCTGTATGTGCCTTCTCTGGTGTACCACATTTCAGTGCCATTGTCGTATTTGAGCCAGTCTGTAGACGCTCCGCTGGCAGGGGAAGGTGGTTCTGAGGTTTCAAAGGCAAAAACCGTTGAAAAAAGTAAAATCATACAAAAAACGTATTTCATGTAGTTCTCCTTTTACAATGGCACCATATCATCTTCAATAAAATCGAGTATAAGGGAATGATCATTAATTGTCACTGGATGATCTCAGGTATCAATAAGCAAAACCTTGGTGGTGTGGGAACAAGTATACATATTAACCAATACTGTTTCATAGCACAAAAGGGAGGGCAGGTATGTCGCAGGTTACCAGCAGTGAGGAACTCAGAATACATCTTGAGCGATCCGCAGGAGAAGAAATTCTCGCATTCGGCTGGGGAGTTCTCGGCATGAAGAATGTGTTTGCCGGTCTGACGCCATCAGCCCTTTTTCTTGAGTTTATCACATTCACAGGAAAAACGAAGGACATAATAAGAATTCCTCTTGAGGAGCTTGAGTTTGTATACGCGGTTGCCGGTGATGCTTCCACACCTAAACTGATGAAGCTCAACCTTGAATCAAGAATAACCGAGGCAATGACAGGAACCCTTCTGTACAAAGAGAGGACTCAGAAGCTTTCTCACATACTATTCCGGAAAATGCCCAAACATGACAGCAACAACAGAGCTCCTTTTCGAATCATTGACCAGCTTGCGGCAATAAAGCCGGAGCTTGTTCAAATGCCTGATCTTAAAACGGTGAGAGAGCCTCACTCAAAAGGCGGGTGTCTGCGTCGTTTTGCCATTATCACACTTGTTATAACGGTTGTTCTTACTGTGACCTTTGGCTTCACAATGGAACAGGGCTGGGGGTTCGCGTCTATTGTGGGACTTTCCACCGGTGTGCTTTTCGGTGGGATATTTGCTCCTATGATCCCAATTTTCAAGAGGATGCTTACCGGTCAGGGATAAGTATGATTCTAACGGGGGTGCTGATATGAAAACTCTTGTAACGATTCTGTTCCTGGTGATTCTTTCTTCAGCAGGTGCAAGTGGCTCTGATGGCGGTGTAACTCACCGACTTGGTGCTTCCGGCGGGTTTCCACAACTGGTCGCTATCACATACCAGGTTACCACATCAAAACACTTGTCTTTTGAAGCTTGCGCCGGATGTATACCATTCTATTACAACACCGCTGCTTTCCGTGTTATAACAGGCGATTCCTCAAATGGATTTCATCCAAGATATTTTGCAGGAATTGCAGTCGTTGATCATGTGTATTCTGCTGATCCGAATGCTGTTACATCTTACCTCTGGGCAGGCGCAGGGGTGGGATATGCGTTTGACAATTTCCGTCTTTTCGCAGATCTTGGATACATTGGCGGGGGAGACAGAGACAAGGGTTTGGGCTACTCTACCGGTATTGCCCTAAATGGCGGCTTCCTTTTCGACCTTTGATGTCTATCAGAAGATTTTTCAGTTCTGAATAAATGGTATCAAATAGCTCTATGTGTGAGATCCCGTAAATGTGTTTCTCTGTAAGTGAAAGGGTTCTTTCTTTCAGTACCTCAATGGTAACATCATCACGAAGCATGTTCAAAATCTCTGCAAGAACAGTATCAGCAGATCGACCGTGATGAAAGATCAGTGACTGGAATTTGTTTTTTGCCCAGAAAGCATTCACGACTTTATCATCTTTCGAGAAGAAACAAAGCAGCATCTCTTTGCTTTCTACAGCAAGCATTAGCCAGTTGCCAGGCCAGGATATCCTCTCTTTTCTGCGGGTCCATTAGATAACATCACAGCCAGGAATGTCATTGTTATTGTAGTCGTTAACAAGAACACTCACACCACGATCTGCAGCTTGAGCCAGGCAAGTAGAAAGCTGATCAAGAGGAAAACTGTCTGCAGAAAGTGTTATCCTGCTTTTAGATCTATCAATGAGTATACGAGCCTTCTGAAGAACCTGTCCGGTGTTTTCCAGTTGAAACACTCTGGAGAAGAATTCTCCTCATTTAAGTCAATATTTCTGAAGACCTCACGTGTCTTCTCCATCAGATTTTTCATTTTTCTTGAATACTGCTCAAGATATTCCTCAAGGGGAGTTGGGATATAGATACTTGTTGTTCCCTGGAGACTGGTGAGAACAAGGCCTTTCATTGCCATTGAACTCAAGGTGTTATAGATATTCGCTTCAAGATCAGTTAGACCCAGCTCAGATAATGCATCAATTCTGCCTTCGTGTTCGTTCAAAATGACTCCGGTTCCTTTTAATTACATACCCTATTATATCCTGCGGAATCTGTGAGGACAGATCCCGCAGGAATCTTGAATCTCAGTCAAGTTCACCCAGCGTCCATTGAGTAACGCTGAGCATAAAGGGCCAGTCAGAACCTTTATCGTCAAGTTCATCGAATATATCTATGCCGTCTCGATCACTGTCTTCTTCAAAC
>JAOZRM010000318.1 GCA_029940175.1 Candidatus Sabulitectum sp.
CTCAGAGGAGGCAACGACAATTATCGCCCGGTAACATTTCTCAATGAGGCAATACGGCCGGGAATATTAATTTTCGCTCTTCACGGGACACTAAATTCAACAGAACTGCGGCTCCTGTACCAGCACTCATGTTATTGCAGTCTGCTGATTTAGAGCGTTATCATAAAGAAAGGATACTGATGAATTCGGAATACACGAAGGCGGCTATTTTCGCTAGTATGATTCTTGTAGTAGCATGCAGTACTAATTCGGATGTTTCTGATCAGTCTATAGAAAACACAGTTCCAGAGTACTATTTATCCGCTGTCGATTCATTTGGTGTTGAGGTTGGAGATTCTATCAACATGATTGGAAGTATCACAGGGTTCTGCAACCATCCTAGTGGTGCAATCCTGCTGCTTGACCGCACCGCAATGCGGATCAGAATAATCCCGGAAAATGACGAGGTTCTCTGCGCTGGAAGAGAAGGTGAAGGACCTGGAGAATTTCTTATTCCTCTTGAGATCTGTGCCATGGAAGACGGTAGAATACTCGTTGCAGACAGCTGGAAGCATGAAATAATGGAATTCGACTTGGCTGGGGATTACACTGGAAGTTTTCTGAATGCTGGCGAGGAAAGTACTCCCTTTGAAATGTATCAAGTTGACTCAAACTCAATCGTTGGTTCAAGAGTGGAGATGGATTTCAATAGTGATCCGATCCAAGTACTATTCCATATTGGTAGATACGATTCTATATGCGTGCCAAGTGTTAAATATGAGGAGTTATGCTTCGAACTGACTTCTAGTGATATTTATAGGGATATGGATTTAGTAGATTTTTGCGCTACCCCCACAGGTAAAGTCTTCATTGTACCGGATAATTCTGATTATAGTATTAATGTGTTCTCTTCAAACGGAGATCTGCTATACCTGATGAATCCTGAAATCGAGAGAATGGCCAAATCTGAAGAAGATCTCCAGCTTGAAATTGAGGAATTCGAAGAAGCCATTCAGAATGGGCAGATCAATCCTGCAATGCAGGAATTTCAACCAGCTCCTTACCATAGACTCATTGCGCTTGCTGGAGTAGATGTTGATGGTCATTTATGGGTTAAAAGGTATGATTTAGAAGGCGGTTACAATTTTGATGTATGGGATCCTTCTGGCAACTTAGTCTATACAGTAGTACTGGAAGACACTACAGATGTTTTAGACCTAACATTCAAGATTGATCAATATGGTATTCTGGGTGCAAATGTTGATTCAGATGAGTATCCTAGAGTCTATTCATATGAAATAGATAACTGAAACACTGAAAGCACAGTACGATAGCAATCGAATCGAGCTTGCCTGAAATGCCTGCTGTCCAGCGACAATTAGAGATTCCTGCGGTGGGAAATCTATATTGTCGCTGATCAGCCTGCATATCGTGTAACGGCAGTTCATTCGAAGCGTTAGCACACTAGAAGGGATTGACAAGCAGTATCATTATTGATACTATACTCTATGGCAAAGATAGAACAGTTGAAGAAAAGAATGAAGGATAACCCGAAGGGTGTTCTATTCTCGGATTTATGTAAGGTTTGCAAACATTATTTTGGTGAACCCAGGCAATCCAGATCAAGTCATCATGTTTACAAAACACCATGGCAAGGAGATCCGAGAGTGAACATCCAGAATAAGAAAGGCAAAGCAAAAGCCTACCAGGTTAGACAAGTTCTTCGAGCCATAGAAAGGTTGAGTGAAGAAGATGCCGCTGAAAAATGATCTTTACACATACAGAGTGACATGGTCCGAAGAAGATCAGGAATATGTTGGTCTTTGTACAGAATTCCCTAGCTTGAGCTGGCTTACTGAAACTCAGGAATCAGCTCTTGAAGGAATACGACAGCTTGTGGCCAATGTTATCTCTGATATGAAGAAAAACAAAGAAAGAATACCAGTTCCAATTTCAACCAAAAAATACAGCGGGAAGTTCATGGTGCGGATTCCTCCCGAAGTCCATCGCAAACTTGCTGAAATTGCAGCAGAAGAGGGAGTGAGTATCAACCGATTGGTAAGCGCAAGATTAGCAAAATAAAAGTGCTAACAATCGCATCAACGCGGACTAGCAAGCTGCACCGCTTCGCATCAAAGTTTGTGCTAGCCGGTTATGCGAAACGTT
>JAOZRM010000319.1:0-1368 GCA_029940175.1 Candidatus Sabulitectum sp.
CCGTCAAAGCTTTCAGCTTCATTAAATGCTTTTACAGTCTGGTTCCAATTGGCTCCCATTGCAACCTGAGCCACATAGATGTTGCCGTAAGTCATACTGATCATGGCAAGATCCTTCTTTGGCATAGGCTTGCCTGCTGCTGCAAACTTGGCAACAGCGCCCATTGGTGTAGCCTTGGAGCACTGACCACCTGTATTTGAGTAAACTCCAGTATCCACCACAAGGACATTAACATTTCTTCCCTGGGCAAGTACATGATCAAGGCCGCCGTAACCTATGTCATAAGCCCATCCATCTCCGCCGATGACCCACACCGAACGGGGCACGAAGTGATCTGCAAGAGATTCAAGCTGACGAGCATTTGGTGTATCAATCTGTGCAAGAGCTTTCCTGAGATACTCTACACGTTCACGCTGCTGGGCGATCTCAAGCTCTGTGGAGTTGCTGGAGCTAAGAAGGCTGTCGATGAGATTTTCATCCAGCTTATCTGACATTCCTGTAAGAAACTCTGCTGCAGTTTCCAGGTGTTTGTCTGCAGTAAGACGGAAGCCGTAGCCGAATTCAGCAGCATCCTCGAAGAGACTGTTGTTCCAGGCCGGTCCTCTTCCAGCAGGGTCCTGTGCGTAAGGTGTTGTGGGCAGATTTCCACCGTAGATGGATGAACAGCCTGTTGCATTGGCAATAACAGCCCTGTCGCCGTAAAGCTGACTGAGAAGCTTGACGTAAGGAGTCTCGCCGCATCCTGCACAGGCTCCGCTGTATTCGAACAGGGGTCTGAGGAGCTGACTTTCCTTCACCGAGGCAAGGTTTAACTCTGTACGGTCAAAGTCCGGGATATCCAGGAAGAACTTGTAATTCTCAACCTCATCATGTCTCAGAGGAGGCTGTGATTCCATGTTTATTGCTTTCTTACCCTCTATCGCTTTGTTTCTGGCAGGACAGGTATGTACACATGCACCACATCCGGTACAATCCTCAGGCGCCACCTGATTGGTGAACTTATATGCCTTGAACTTGGTGTTACCGTCTGTGGATTTGAAAGTTGCCGGGGCATTCTCAAGAACACTTGCATCGTAATACTTCATTCTGATTGCAGCGTGTGGGCATACAAGGTTGCAGAGACCACACTGTATGCAGACCTCGGGATCCCAGACCGGGATCTCCAGAGCGATGTTTCTCTTCTCCCACTGGGTGGTAGCTGTGGGCCAGGTACCATCGTTGGGCATGGCACTGACAGGAACTTCATTACCCCTCTGAGCCATGATGGTTGCTGTAACATTCTGCACGAACTCCGGTGCTTCCACTGGAACCACTGGAGGAATAGCGATCTCACTGGTCACTTCTTCCGGGTAGTTTACCAGGTGGAGA
>JAOZRM010000319.1:1378-2140 GCA_029940175.1 Candidatus Sabulitectum sp.
CCTGATCCACTGCTACAAAGTTCTTCTCAACAACATCCTTGCCCTTTTTGCCGTAGCTCTTCTCGATGGCGCCCTTGATCTTCTCAATTGCCTCGTCTTTCTTGAGAACACCGCTGATCGCGAAGAAACAGGTCTGCATGATGGTGTTGATCATAACACCCATGCCTGTGTCACCTGCTACCTTGTAGGCATCAATAACGTAGAAGTTAAGCTTTTTCTCAACAATGTCTTTCTGGACTTTCCGGGGAAGGTTTTCCCAGATCTCGTCGCTGCTGAAAGGTGTGTTAAGAAGGAATGTTGCACCGCTGGCAGCATATTTCAGTATGTCATACTTTTCCACGAAAACAGTTTGATGGCAAGCGACAAAGTTTGCCTGGTCGATAAGACATGTGCGTCTGATTGGGTCAGGGCCGAATCTGAGGTGACTGACGGTGAGTGCCCCAGCCTTCTTTGAATCGTAAACAAAGAAACCCTGAGCATAATTATCTGTTGTTCCGCCAATGATCTTGATGCTGTTTTTATTGGCACCAACGGTTCCATCAGAACCCAGCCCCAGGAACACAGCCTGGTGAAGACCTTTGGTCTCAAGAACGAACTCTGGAATCTCAATATTGCTGTTTGTGAGGTCATCAATAATGCCAACTGTAAAATTGTTCTTCAGTTCCCCTGTAGCATTGTTGAAAACACCTTTAACTGATGCAGGTGTGAATTCTTTTCCAGAGAGACCGTAACTACCGCCCACAACTTTTACTGATGATCTTC
>JAOZRM010000320.1 GCA_029940175.1 Candidatus Sabulitectum sp.
GTTTTGTTAGAGCACTCAATAGGAAGAAATTCCCTCGTAGTTTTCATGGAGGTTTGACATGGGTTCCGTTATTCTGGCAATTGCCCTGACCGGTTCTATTCTTTCTCTAAACTGGTCCGGGGATCTTCCGCAAATCCAGGAAACACCTATGGGAGACAGGATTTTTATGGTTGGTGCACCTTCGGTGGGCAACCCCGGTGCTCCCTTGTTTCCCATGGTGCTACTCACGGTGGCGTTGCCGGAAGGAGCGGTGGCAGACAGTATCAGAATTGTGAGTACAGTAACGATCCCTCTCTCGTATGACTTTACGCCCATGCCCGCACAGATGGGGGTTCCCATTTCAAGACCCGAAGATTTCAGGTTTTCTTCTGCTGATGCTGAAGCTTTCTCAAGACCGGTAAGCAGTTCAGTCAGATTGACCGGGCAAGGTACCCTAATGGGGTATCCCGTTGCTGACATTATACTTAATCCTGTGTCCTGGGACCCGGATACACGAAATCTGAGCTGGACTAAAAGTGCTGAACTTCAACTGTATTATCACTTTGAAGCACATTCCCAGAGAATACCTGATCGGGGTATCGTGGGCGGCAATATCGCCTCCGAGATACTAGAGACTGCTGTAATAAATTCCCATGACATACCAGTTTCTGTAATTTCTTCAACCACAGAGCTTCCATGGGGTGAATACTTGATCATTGCTGATGATGATCTTGCATCAACCTTTGAACCTCTGGCTGAGTGGAAAACTGAGAAGGGTATACCTGCTGAAATAGTAATGATGTCTTACATTACAGGAGCTTACTCAGGCGTGGATGATGCCCAGAAACTCAGATTCTTCCTCCATGATATTTTTCAGGATTCACCTCCCACATTTATTCTTCTTGCTGGAGATACTCCCGGAATTCCTCACAGAAACTGTTATGCCACAGCAGAAGGCTATGAGGATTATCCCTCAGCAGACCTCTACTACCAGGACATGAATGATACTGCACCAGGAGTTGATGCCTGGAACCTTGATGGTGATGGAACATGGGGTGAGCTGAACGGCGAGGATAACATGGACTATCATCCGGATTATGTCCTTGGACGTGCCTCAGTTGAAACTGTAGCAGAAGCCGAGATCTTCGTCAACAAGGTTATTGCCTGGGAGAACAGCCCGGACACCGACGACTGGTACAATGCTATGGGCTTTACAACTGAAATCCTCTGGAGCAGCCCTTACTGCCCCGGGTCTGCAGGCAAGGAAAAGGTTGACAATCTTTACACCCCTGTGGGGTGGACAATAACAAAACTGTACCAGGACACGGGCACACAGAGCTATTCTGCAACTATGACCATGTTGAATCAGGGAATGCAGTTTGTGAATCATGCCGGACACGGCAGCACAGGCCTTGTTTCAATCGGTTCCGGTTCCCTGACAATTTCTGACTTCATGGGGCTGACAAACATATCCCAGAACGGTCGACCAACAATATGGAACACCATTGCCTGTCTTTCCGGTTCATTTGATACCGGCACATGTCTTGCGGAAGCCTGGATAAGATCTCCCGGTGGTGGCGGTTTCTGTATAATGAACACTCGTTATGGCTGGGGTGAACCCGCTGAGCCTGGTGACCAGTGGAGTGAACTGGTGGATCAGGAATTCTTCGCCAACTTTTTTGTTGACGGTATGTATAATCTGGGTGTAGCCTACATGATGGCCAAAGATGATTTCATTGCTCTGATCCCCACAGATACCCACTACGACTGGATTGCAAAGAGCAATACTCTTTTTGGCGATCCTGAGCTGCCGATGTACACAACGGTACCAGAGGAAATGGAAATCGGAACCATCGCTCTGGAAGAAGGTCTTGAGGATGTTACTGTAAGTGTTACCTCTGCAGGCAGCCCTTTACAGGGAGCAAGAGTCTGCCTGCTGCAGGGAGAATGGGATGATCCTGTAACTTATGCTGTTGGTATTACGGATGCTTCAGGTAATGCAGCCCTTTCCTGGACTGGAATTATGCCTGCACTGCCTAATGAGGCAAAAGTAACTGTCTGGGCAAGAGATCATGTTCTTCTTACTGGTATGCATGAAATTGCCAACCTTGGTACCCATGAGGAGAGTCAGTCTACCATTCCCACTCTTTCTCTGA
>JAOZRM010000149.1 GCA_029940175.1 Candidatus Sabulitectum sp.
CCAATGCCCCCGGGTTTTGAAGAACATGTATGTACAGTCCGTGGTATGAGTGACAGATGTTATGTTGTGGTAAAGGATGAAGACTGGCTTGTTACCATTGATCAGGCTGATGTTGATTCAATCATTGTGCACTGGGAAGATTCCACTCCCGGGCCGTATTCGGATCAGGGAATCTATGAGATTGACAGCCTTTCTTTCGGCGATCCTCCGGATGAACTTGATAATGACCCGCGAATTTACCTGATGTGGTATGAATTCGGTGTAAATGCCGACGGTTTCTTTTTTGCGTTTGATGAGGAACCGGATGGTACGTATCCTGAATATCCAAGCAACGAGTGTGAAGTGCTTTATTTGAATCCCACAAGCTCAGGCGGGGCTTCAGGTGATTACATGCATGCAGTGATTGCACACGAGTTTCAGCATATGATCCACTGGAAATACGATGATAATGAGGTGTCATGGGTTAATGAAGGAATGTCTGAACTGGCCATGTGGTTCTACGGACATCCTGATAATATCTCATCTTTCAACAGCAATCCAGACAACAATTTAACTGTTTGGGACGGTACATGGGCCGATTACATCAAAACCTATCTCTGGTCACTGTATTTCTTTGAGCAGTACGGCGGTCATCCCACGGTTTATGCTCTTGTACACGAACCGCTGAACTCCATGGCAGGATTCGATGCTGTTCTTGACCAGTTCGGGTACACGGAGAATACTGAAGACATATTCATAGACTGGGCAGTTGCCAACTTCCTGGATGATACATCAATAGCAGACGGAAGATACGGTTACGCAGGTGATGATCTCCCGATTTTTTATGCGCCTTCATACTCATCATTTCCAGTTGATGCTACAAAGGCTGTAAAAAACTGGGCAAGTGATTACTACCGTTTCCAGGACATACCATTTCCATACCTGGAGATAACCTTTGATGGTTCTGATGATAACCAGTATGCTACTCGCGTTCTTGTTATTCACGAGACGACTCCTACTGAGGTTTTTGAATTGAGCCTTGACGGAGCAACGCAAAGTGGAGCAGTTGTAATGAATGATCTCACTTCAGATGACGAAGTGATTCTTGTGGTTACAAGTGTTTCCAGCTCTGGTGGTCCAACTTACAGCTTTACTGCGGGAGACGCACAGGGAATTGAAACTGATCCCGCACAGCCCGGTGCAGTGTTCAATATGGTTCCATCCATGAACCCGTTCAGCAGCACTGTTACTTTTCAATTGAACTGGACTGGCATCTCGGGTGATTACAATCCAACTGTAGACATCTTCGATATACGGGGAAGAATTGTTAATACCCTTTCTGCAGAAACGGTTTCCGCAGGAACTGCATCTGTGAGGTGGAATGGTGAATTGCAGAATGGAAGTCAGGCTAACGCCGGTATCTATTACGCAAGATCCACAGTTGGTGCTGAAGAATGCGCAGTTAAGTTGATGCTGCTCCCCTGATATCAGGCTACTAAGTTAAACAGTGGTGAACCCGCTCTGCCAGTGATCTGGCTGAGCGGGTTTCTCTAATTATGGAAACCACAGATCAACAAATAATTTTCGTTTTCCGCAATCCAGAGGTTGCTCCATTATCTGATGCATGTTAACAGTCAGCAGTACATGATGTTAGAATTTCCTACTAAAACGATTGGTTGACAGATTGACCGACAGTCAGAATAATTACCGCGATTTTGAGGACCCCGAAAATAAAAGGATTTCAGAATATGACAGAGATGAGAAAGCAGCAGGAAATAACCTTCAGGAAAAATCTGATCATCGATGCGGCAAAGATCATTTTCTTCCACAAGGGGTTTGAAAATTCAACAATGGAGGATATTGCCCATAAGGCTGGATACAGCAAGGGTTCTCTCTATTCCTACTTCAACAGCAAAAACGAGATATGCTTTACAATTGTGAATGACTACTTTGCGAAAATCGTGGAATTTATTCAGGAGATAGCAGAAAAGGACATCTCTGGGCTTGAGAAAATAGTAAGAATTAAGGAGACATTTGCTGAGGATTACGCAGGAAATTCCAGATTCTGCAACATTTACGAAACCTTCAAGTACCATCGTGATCAATGCTCGGAAGTAGAAAATGAAATAGAGATAAATGAATCCTACAATCGGAGGATCAAAGAACTGATCACTGAAATCGTGCAATCCGGTCTTGATGATAAATCCATAAAAAACACAGTTGATGTGAACAGGCTTTCACAATCTTTCTGGAATGAGAAGAATTGCTTCATCGCAGAAACAATGTTCAGTGAAGTGAATGAGTATGACTACCTGTTCGATCTTGTTATTGAGTCTATAACGGAGGAAGTATGAAAAAAACAAAATCAGCATTTATCGGGGTTGTTATCCTGTTTGCTGTATGGGTAATGCTAACGGATTTCTCACCGCAGGAAATGATCTTCGGCGGAGCCACAGCTCTGTTGATAGTATTTCTATTTCACAGCAGACTTTCGGTACTTGGGGATGTTAAGCTGAACCCCAGATCACTTGTCTATATGGTGATGTATCTGTTTGTTTTTATGTGGGAATTGCTGAAATCCAATATTGACGTAGCACTGCGGGTTATTTCTCCCAGACTGCCCATCAACCCTGGCATTGTCAAGGTGAAAACAAGATTGAAGAGTCCTTTAGGAAGAGCATTTCTGGCAAATTCAATAACTCTTACACCGGGAACTCTCACTGTGGAGATGAAAGATGAGTACTTCTACATCCACTGGATAGATGTAACCAGTGAAAATATCGAAGGTGCAACTGAATCAATTGTTTCAAACTTTGAAAAGTATTTGGAGATTATCTTTGGCTGACACAATCTATAATGCTGCGGCAATAATCGCTCTAGTCAGTATTGGACTCACATTCATAAGAATGATCCTGGGACCAACTGCTGCAGATCGAACAGTTGCTCTTGATGGTATGACAATCATCACAATATCTCTGATTGTGTACATTGCCTACTATTTGAACAGAATCATTTATCTTGATGTTGCAATTGTTTATGCACTGATGAGCTTTATCGGTGTAGTGGCCATTGCACGGTATCTGGAAAGGAGAAAATAATGGAATTGATAGGGTCAATAGTTACCTTGACAGGTTCCATTGTGCTGCTCCTGGGTGCTCTTGGAATTGTCAGAATGCCTGATGTTTACAACAGGATGCAGGCCGGAACCAAGGCAACCACACTGGGAACGATTCTCTTCCTGATTGGAATCTCTCTTGGACATGCAGAATGCGGCTGTTTCGGAAAAATAGCCATACTTATTGTGTTCGTTCTTGCCACCAATCCGGTTTCATCAAATGCTCTTGCAAGGGCTGCTCATTCTGCAGGCATCAAGCTCACAGAGCGTTCTGTGAAAGATGACCTGAAGAGCGATAATGAAAAGGGGGAAGCGATATGATCCCCGTAATAATAATCGGCCTCGGAGTAATTATGCTTGCAGCAGCAGTTGCAGCGATCTACTTTAAAAGCCTGCTTGCATCCATCATCAGTGCAGGTGTTATAAGTCTTCTGGCAAGTGTGATCTACCTCATACTCGGCTCTCCTGATGTCGCTATGACAGAAGCATCCATAGGATCAGGGCTCACCACCGTGATCTTCCTCTTTGCTCTGCACAGAGTGCGAAAGGGGAAATCAGATGATTAAGAATATCGCAGTACTTCTGGCTGTGGCTGGACTTCTGATGATCTTTCTTCCTGTGATCTCAGGATTCCAGGAGAGAGATAATCTGAATGAACTGGCAGCAGATTATGTAGATGGCTCCATCAATGATCTGGGTACTCCCAATGTTGTTACCTCCGTTATAGTGACCTACCGAGGTCTTGATACCCTGGGAGAGGTAACCGTACTCTTTCTTGCCACTGTGGGAGTTGGTCTGCTGTTGAAGGGCAACAGGGAAGATATGATAAAGATCTCGCCGCTGGAGCTTCTTGAAACCACTTCGTCGGTGCTGGTGGCTTTGATAATGGTTCTGGGGATTTACATTTTCACCCACGGGCATCTTACCCCGGGCGGTGGATTTCAGGGTGGAGTGGTGATAGCATCGGGCTTCCTCCTACTGATGCTGTCAAAAGTGAATGCAAAAATAAGCCATTCCATAATGAATTTTGTTGAGTCATTCTCAGGAGTGGCATATGTGGGTATTGGTATTGCAGGCATCGTCCTGACCATTGGTTTCCTTAACCCGGGGATACTTCCTCTGGGGCAGTTTGGAGACTTGTTCAGCGCAGGAGCTATTCCGGTTATCTATTCTCTTATAGGCCTGAAGGTTGGTTCAGAACTCACCAGCATTCTGGTAACAATGAGAGGTGAATAATGATATCAATGTATACACTGATCCTGGGAATTGCACTTCTTGTAATAGGATTTTATGCAATGCTGACCCGGAAGAACCTGATCAAGATAGTGATCGGGTTCTCCATTGCTGACACAGGTACTCACATCATTATCGTTTCTCTGGGATACCTCAGAGGCAAGACTGCTCCCATCATTGATGGAGCTGTGAATGCTGTGAATGCTGTTCAGGAAGTTGTAGATCCAATCCCTTCAGCCCTGGTGCTTACTGCGATTGTTATCGGTCTTGCTGTAACCGCAGTGATGCTCAGTTTCATTGTTGAGATGTACAAGAAAAACAAGTCACTTTCAATAGATGACTATCAGGAGTTAAAATGGTAAGCCCTATATACATACTCATACTTTCGTTGGCTGTTGGATTCCTGCTGTCGATTCTTGATAAGGGTGGAAGAAAACTGTCACTTACAGCATTTTACGGAGTTCTTACCTTTAATGTTGCAGTAATAGCAGACTGGCTTTACAGGCTGGTTTTTCTTCATGTACCCGCGCTGGTAATTAATACTGCCGGTTTCAATGCCCCGATCTCCATCAACCTGGAGCTGGGAATAACCGAAGCATTCGTGTTGCTGCTGGCAAACCTTACAGCATTGCTGGCTGCGGTCTACCTGCTTAAGAAGTTTAAAGAGGGTCGGGTTTCCTCGCTGATCCTTTATCTGGTTCTTATCATGGGAGTGAATGGTCTGGTGATGACACAGGATCTTTTCAACATGTTCGTATTTCTTGAGATCCTTTCCATCTCCACATTTGCTCTTACAACCATAACAAAGACCTCAAAAACACTCTCTGCCGGCTTCAAATACATGATCGCCGGGGGGGTTGCATCCACATTCTTCCTGCTGGGGGTAGTCTTTGTTTACTACTTTACAGGAAGTTTGAATCTGGGCTTTCTGCAGGCCGGACAGTTTACAAATACCGGACTGATCGCTTTGTTCATGCTTTCAGTTGCGGTTTTCATTGAGCTGAAACCCTTCCCTGCCAACGGCTGGGCACTTGACGTGTATCAGTCTGTTGACTCGGGTATTGTGTCGGTGATAGCAGTTGTTAATTCAGCAGCAATAGGGTTTGTTTTCTATAAAATAATGCCGCTGCTGCCACAGAATTTCCTTACTGTTTTCGGTATTGCAGGTGTTGTCACATTCTTCTTTTCCAACATGATGGGCCTGAAGCAGGAGAATGCGAAGAGACTGCTTGGATATTCTTCAATAGGTCAGATGGGCCTTTTGCTGGCCATACTGGTTTTCACTGCAAATGTTCCAGCGAACATCAGGTACCTGATAATCGGCGGGTTGTTTCTTAATCACCTGATATCCAAAGCAGGCCTTTTCTGGCTGGCGGGAATAGTTAAGCAGGATAAGATCAAGAACTGGGGTGTTCTTCGGAACAACAAACCTCTTCTGGTTTTGTTCGGGCTGTTCATTTTTGCCCTTTCGGGTCTTCCTCCTTTCGCCGGTTTCTGGGCAAAGTGGGAGTTTGTAAAAGTACTTGTAGACGCAAAGATGTTTTTTGTATTGACCTCTGTTCTGGTAGGATCTCTTTTCGAGTTGATCTTTCTGTTCAGATGGTTCACGTCTGTGGTGAAAGACACAGATACTGCAAGCGAGCCATTGGTTTCTCCAGGAAAGAGCAAGGCAGCTCCTGTGATTGTATTCGGCCTTCTGGCTGTGATCACTTCCTTTGGAATAATAAGATTCTTCTATCAGTTCCACTGGATACAGGTTCTGCCTGTACTAGCGGTTCTTGTAATTACTCTTATAGATTTCCTGCCTTCAAAGCTGAAGGGATTCCTTTCTCTGGCTACAGTGGCAGGGTACGCAAGTTACCTGTATCCGCTTCTAGAGAGCAACATCCAGCTTTTCTTCGGAGTGATATTCATAATAGGCAGTGCTGTTAACCTTATCAGTACACTGAACAGGAAGAATCAGAGCAAAGGCTTTTACGGCTTTCTGCTCATGATGATATTCTCCTTTGGAAATCTACTGATCGCATCAACATATCTGGAGTTTTTCCTGAGCTGGGAATTCATGACCATATCATCTTTCCTTCTTATTCTGAGAGGGCAGAAGGCACAAAGGGCTTCTCTGATGTACATGATCTTCTCAACAGCAGGAGCTTACCTGATAATGGTGGGGTTCAGTTTTGCACCGGCACTGACATCGGCATCTGCTCTGATACAGTCAATTGCAGAAGTGAATCTGCCCTTGATCTCAATAATTGTACTGGCCATAGGATTTATGATTAAATCCGGTTCACTGGGAGTACATATCTGGCTGCCGGAGGCCCATGCTGAAGCAGAATCGGATGTTTCATCCTTCATTTCGGCAATACTGCTGAAGGCCGGTGTATTTGGATTGCTGATGGTTGCAATTTCTTATGTGAGCCACGCACCATCCTTTGATGTGTTCTACTGGATCGGCTGGATCGGTGTGCTTACCGCTCTTGTGGGAGCCTTCATGGCCTCCTTCCAGGAAGATGCAAAAAGACTGCTGGCGTATTCCAGCATGAGTCAGGTTGGTTACGTAGTAGCTGCCCTTGCTCTGATAACCCACCTGGGCTGGGTAACAGCGATGTATCTTGCTTTCAATCACATGATGTTCAAGTCTGCGCTGTTCATTGCAATTGCAGGTATTTACTACCGTACTCACACAAGAACAATGTACAAAATGGGTGGTCTGATCTCGAAGATGCCCTGGACGTACATGACGGTGCTTATGGCGATAATCGCAGTTTCCGGTGTGCCGCCTCTGTCGGGATTCGGCGGAAAATGGCTCACCTACACTGCATTTATCACAAAAGGCTGGTACCTGCAGGCAGGAGTTCTTTTCTTCGCTTCCGGTGTGAGTTTTCTCTATCTGTATCGTTTGATCCATACCATCTTCCTTGGCCAGTTGAAGTATGAGCACCAGAACATCAAGGAAGCCCCGGTGTGGTTCATCATACCACAGTACATTTTTCTGGGGGGGATCATGGCGATATCCATGTTCCCGAATCTGATAATTAAACCTCTTAATTCCATTGCCATGCGTTACTTTGATTCGTCAATACAGATCGATGGACTGACAATCATAAGTGATCTGGGTTACTGGAATGGAAATATGGTAATGTATGTGACAATGGGTTTGTTTGCAGTACCATTCATTCTGCTTATGCTTGTAAAAGGCAAAACTCAGAAGGTAAAGCAATTCAACATTGTCTATGCTGCAGAAAGACCGGAATCCCCTCAGACAACCCATATTGCCCACAATATGTACGCACACTACAGGAAAGCACTTGGCAGGTTAACTCTGCCAAGAATTCAGAACTTCTGGAATGGTGTTGCTGAATGGGCTCACACCTCCGGCGGATTCTTCCGCCGGGTGTATACCGGCAATGGTCAGACATATGTTCTGCATATCATAATGTATATTGTTGTGATATATGTTGTTATGGGGGTACAATAATGAGTATATGGACACAAGTTTTATACGCTGCTATTTCAGTGATCGTTGCCACTGTGTATGGCCTGACACT
>JAOZRM010000150.1 GCA_029940175.1 Candidatus Sabulitectum sp.
ACATTAATTCCATCCGGGGAAAAGCAAAACCAGTGGGGGTCTGCGAGCTTCGAGAGAGAGCCAGAGGCAGGATAGCCGGCATGGCCTATCATGAGGTGAAGTGGATTCCGGTTCGCGAGATAGTAATGCGTCTTCTCGTACAGGTTGGTCGTCAGCCTGGGTTGAGTTCTGTGTACAGCGAGATACTCAGTTTCAGAGGGAACGAGTTTTACCTGAAGCAATTCAACAGTCTTGCTGGTGCAGGTTTCAGAGAAGTATCAGAGAGGATACATCGAGGAATTGTTGCAGGAGTGCAGCGTGGGGGAAAAGTAATACTGAATCCTCCTTCTGATTTCATTTTAGCTTCTGGAGACAGTTTGCTTGTTCTTGCCGAGAACAAGAACTCTTTTGCTCCCGGTGAAAAAAAAATATCAGCTGGAGGAAGTATCCCCTTTGAGGGGCAACAGCAAAAGGATCCGATGCGAATGCTTGTTCTGTCCGGTCACAGCAGAAAATTCAGCTTCATGCTGAAACTGCTGGATGATTATTCCTGTTCAGGAGCCGAGATCACTGTGGCTGGATCTATTCCTGAGCAAGAAGGAAAAACCCTTCTTGAAAATGTTGAGTGCAGTAATTGTTCAAGAAACTACGTTGAAATGCTACGGACTAATCCCGAAAGTGTAGAGTTGCTCCACCCGGAAAAATACAACAGCATTATGGTTCTCTCTGGAAAGAGTTCAGAGATGTCTGATGAGGATGCTGATTCAGAATGCATTGTCACTCTGTTGATCCTCCGGGACATTGCTGACAGCTTCGGCCACAGGTGGGAAGCTACAGTTGTTTCCGAGATAAGGAATCCAAGAAACAGAAGACTGGCTACAGCAGCTGGAATTGATGACTTTGTCATATCAAACGAAGTGTGCAGTATGATAATGGCCCAGCTTATAATAGAGCCGGATCTCTATCAGGTATATGAGGAGATCTTTGATCCATCAGGGTGTGAGATACAGTTGAGACAAGCATCCTTGTACTCTTCAAGGGAGTTCTTCAGGCTTGCTGCAGAGGGTCTGGACAGAAGAGAAGTAGTTCTTGGCTGGCTTACGGGAACTGGATCGGAGTCTATGGTTTATCTGAATCCTGACAGAAACGCTTTGCGGCCAGTTGATCAGGATACAAGAATTGTTGTAATTGCTGAAAGGTAAGAAAATGAAAGGATCCGGATTCGTTAATACTCTGGGGTTTATCACCGGAATTATTTTTATGGTGCTGGGGGTAGTTGTTGCAATTGGTGGCTCAATGATCACTGCTTCTCTTGATTCAGTTCTTCAGGAGTCGTCCAAAGGGTTGAGAACTGCCAGCGAAGCCATCAGAACCGCAACAGAGGGTGTTTCAAATTCCAGCGGGATGGTTGAGGAAGTAAGAGTTTCACTGGAAACAACATCAGAAGTGATTTCAAGTACTGGAGTGGTGATCCAGCAAACAGTTGCCATTCTCGAGGAGATGAGAATAATTCTGCCAGCTTTAGCAAACGATATGGCTTCCATGCCTCCCATGGTAAGAAACATGATGCCTGCCAATCACTTTGATGAGATCGCAGAGAGAACAGAGACTGTTTCGGTAGAACTGGGTTTCCTGAATTCACAGCTGGAAGATCTCGCAGTAGATGTTAACCTGATCGGTGAATCCATTGGACAGGTGGCCATTTCTGTTGAAGCAATGGAAGATGATCTGCTTTCTGCAGAAGGATCGTTCAGTGATGCAGCGGAGAAGATGGAACAGGTAGCCGGTTCTCTGGAGAACGGATCATATTCCGGTGCCATAGTTCTTATCACAATTGGTCTTGGAATTCTGCTTTTTCTTGCAGGGCTTTACCAGATCTCAATGGGAATGATGATCCGTAAACTGGCGAAGGGACAGTATACTAAATGAGGGTAGTAGTTGTTCTTCTAGTTGTTCTGACAGTACCTCTGATGGCAGGTTCATACAGACTTCTTTCGGACACACTTGATCTGGAAGTGGGAACTTACCGTTTCATTAAATTCAGAGTATCTCCAGAAATGTCTGACAGCACTGTTATTACAGGGGAATTCAAAACAGAACCATTACCTGCAAAGATAGAATTCATCCTGATCTCAGAGCTTGATTACATAAGAGGCTGGGAGGGAAGAGGAGAAATTGACACTCTTGGTGTTGTTTATGCAGAGCATGGACCTCTTTTAATGGA
This sequence comes from Candidatus Sabulitectum sp., assembly GCA_029940175.1. GTDB lineage: Bacteria > Fermentibacterota > Fermentibacteria > Fermentibacterales > JCC-6 > Sabulitectum. The sequence goes on from JAOZRM010000150.1 coordinate 2,204, forward strand.
AATCACGGACTTCGGTGATTTTGTTCTGGTGGTAAGTAACCGGGGTAATACCGATGCTGTGAGCATTGTTGCAGATCTCTCTGTTTCGTACAAGGGTTCGGGCATAATGTACGATTCTCTGCCGTTTGGATTGACTCTTCTCATGAGCATCCTTGCCACAGGGGTTGTTGTGGGTGCAGTACTGATTACATTCAAGAGAATGTCTTCAAATAAGTAAGGGTTGACCGGTTTGATATATTTAAAGGAAAGGAGGCCCTAGCTATGTTTATTTCCACAAGAAGCAGATACGGACTTAGAGCCCTAGTCCAGCTGGCAAGAAACGGACAGAGCTCTCCTTTAAGCCTGTCTGGAATCGCAAAGGCTGAAGAAATACCGATAAGATACCTGGAGCAGATATTTGGCAGGCTTCGCAGCGCTGATTTTGTTCGTGGACGGAGAGGGCCAGGAGGGGGCTATGTTTTAAGCAGATGTCCTTCCGATATTTCTCTGCTTGAAGTAATAAGAGTTCTTGAAACGGAATTTTTCCACACCAATTGTGTTCTTCAGTGTCCAGATTTTCTCGTGAGTGAGGGGGAACCGGTGGGAAATTCTCCCGGATGTTCCCGGGAGGATAATTGTCCTACAAAAAAACTGTGGACCGATGTCAAATTGATCTGCGAAACCTACCTTGGAAAAAATACACTTGCCGATCTGTCAGACGGATCGCTTGAAATGGAGTAATTTAAATGTGGCAATATTCTGAAATACTCATGGACCACTTCATGAATCCCAGAAATGTGGGTAACCTGGATACTCCTGATGGGCATTCAGAGGTTGGTTCTCCGCAGTGCGGAGACGCCATGTACCTTGATATTGATATTGATGATGAAGGCAGGATTGGAGACATAGCATTTAAAACTTTCGGTTGCGCAGGAGCTATTGCCAGTGCATCAGCTCTTACCGAGATGTCTCGCGGGCTTCCTATTGAAGAGGCATTGAAGATAAGAAACAGCCAGATTGCCGAATATCTGGGAGGAATGCCTCCGGAGAAGTTTCACTGTTCTGTGATGGGCCATCAGGCTCTGAAGGCTGCAGTGGAGGATTTTCAGGCAAAGTGTGACGAGATAACCGCAATTCTCTCTGAAGCAGGAATTGAACCTGTACTGGTCAGACCGGGAAGAGTGTATCTGAAAGAAGGCGATGACACGGCTGTCGCAGCAAAGATCCTTGAAGAAAAAATTGAAAGAAAGATATCTGTAGAGGTTAAATGATGAATACTGTTTATCTGGATAATGCAGCTACCACAAGAGTGGCTCCCGAGGTTCTGGAAGCAATGATGCCGTTTTTGAAGGAAGAGTTTGGAAATCCTTCAAGTTTTCACTCGTTTGGAAGCTCGCAGATGGAGGCAATTGATAAGGCCAGAGGCCAGGTGGCCCGCCTTCTGGGAGCTAAGTGTGAAGAGATCTATTTTACTTCCGGTGGAACAGAAAGCGATAACCAGGCACTGAGAGGTGCGGTAAGGAATGACCCCGCCCGGAGGGGAATTGTTATCTCTGCTGTTGAACACCCCGCAGTTCTTGAGACTGCCAAAGCTCTGGAAAATGAAGGCTGCACTCTGGAACTTGCTGAAATAGACAAGAACGGAGAGCTTAGCCTTGAAAGCCTGAAAGAGCTGGTTGATCAGCAGACAGCCATAGTTTCCATAATGGCAGCCAACAATGAGACAGGGGTTATCATGCCTCTGAAAGAAGCTGCCAGGATAGCCCACGATGCAGGAGCCCTTTTTCACACAGACGCTGTTCAGATGGTGGGAAAAAGCCCCATTGATGTTCACTCCCTCGATATTGATATTCTCAGTCTTTCTGCTCATAAACTTCATGGACCAAAAGGCGTTGGAGCCATTTACATAAAAAAAGGAATAGAACTGTCTCCTCTTCTTACCGGCGGACACCAGGAAAAGGGAGTAAGATCCGGCACTTACAATGCTCCTGGAATAGTCGGGCTGGGAAAGGCTGCGGAACTTGCCTTGACTCATTTGAAGGATACAGTGATAAGAGAACGAGTTCTCAGGGAAAAATTCGAGAAGCGTGTACTCGAGACCTGCCCGGGTTCTTTTGTGGTGGCAGAAGGAGCTGCCCAGCGTCTGCCTGGTACAGTAACACTGATTTTTAAAGGCATAGAAAGCGAAGCTGTACTTACCTTGCTGGATATGCAGGGTATTTATGCTTCCTCCGGATCCGCCTGCAGTACCGGCAGCAAGAACCCCAGTCACGTGCTTTATGCCATGGGTGTTGATTATACCCAGGCCAACAGTGCTCTCAGGTTCAGCCTCAGCAGATACACTACAGAAGAGGAAATCGATCGCACTGTTGAGCTGCTCGCCGTGGTAGTAGAGAGATTAAGGAGAATTTCTCCTTACACAGAATAAGGTAAATGAGGGGATCATTTTCACCAGCGGATTGATGGTCTGGTTCTCTGAGGGGAAAACAGTGAGTTCCGCTGGCGCGTCAGAATTGTTCTTTAGAAATTCTCACCAGTCCAGGTTAAGCCGGTATAGATCTCAAAGTTTTCAAAACCATCAAGACCAATGTTCATGCCGCCATCCATGGAAAAATCGTCATTCAGCTGGTATTGTGCACCTGCTCCAGCCTTGAACAACGAAGAAGTGGAACCATTCATGGCTGTGTAAAGCAGAATATCCGCAGTTACAAAACTTGACCCGCCTACTGTGAAGTACATCACGTCGGATATTGCATCATCAAAAGGGTTTCTTCCACCATTCAACGCGTACTCAGCAGACATGGAGAGTCGAAAGTCCAGAAAGGTGGTACTAGAGACTCCACCAAAAGCCAGCTCAGCACCCCCGTCGCGATGTTCCTCACCTGTTGGCAGAGTGAGTCTTCCTGTGAATTTAAGGGCACTTCCTCCCCTGGCCTTCTCATACAACCATCCTCCGGACAAAGTAAAATCACCAATTGCTGATCCGTTGAAAGCGTTATCCACAGGAACCACGGATACGACTCCACCCACTTCAAAATCTTCTGCGATTCCCCAGCTGGCTTTCAAAGGGATGCTGAGTATTGATCCATCATCAGTGTTGATGTACTCGACGCCAATACCCGCCCTGAGCAAAGCCGGTTCAATAACGTCTGAACAGGGAAGACCGGGCCAGCCGGACAGACCACCCGAACCAATTGATAAGGAAGCAGAAAATGCAGTAAACGCTGTAATTGTTAAAACCAGCAAAGATATTCTCATCACTCCTCCGAGGTTGGTATTCATACTTTTTATTCAGAAATGTATTATATGAACGAATATAGGTTCTAGAGAGGTGGAGGGGATAATGAGAGCAGGTGAAACCTGGATCCTGGTATTTCTGGTGGTGTTTGTTACCGGGGGTATTTTTGCCGCAGTGAAGGCTATGCCGGACATGACGGAAGAGGGATTGACAGGCCAGCTCCACGAAGAGTTGTCTGTTTATGATCAGCTTAAAGAGGAAATAAGACCTTACCATTTTGGGAACAGACCTTCGGAATCATTTTCAGGAGATACTACCGTGCTTAAAGTTGATCTGGATTACAACATGTATAGTCAGACCCAGGCGAACCTTCACGTAACCAGAATTCTCAGAAGATTGAATTTTGAACGTATCATAGCTCAACAGAGACAAGCTGGTGGAATGGTATTCAATGCTGATTTTCCCAATGGTCAGCCAATTCAAATTCACTTCATTGATCCCCGATAAGAACACCCGGTAATTGTAAGAATCAGGTCGAGGTGGTCAATCCGCTTGACTTTCTTTATCTTCCTTCACTTCTGAGAGGAAATATTGCGGGGAACTGCGATGGCTCGAGGTTAGTCTACAATTTTGTAACTACTGTTGTAATAAAGAATTAGCTAAATTGTCGAACACAGATGAAGGGAAACCCAATGAAGAGAGCCGACAAGTGGAGGATCTACAGCTCCGCGTTCGTACTGGTGATGGCACTGTTTCTTATATGGCCTACGGTGAAATGGTATTCACTTCCGGTCCTGGAAAGAGATCGCGCTGAAGCAAGTGTTCAGCCTGAAACAACCAACCCGTATTTGAGAGGGCTTCTGGATGAGATGCAGGAAGAAGGCGGAGAGCCTCTTCTTGAAGAGTACAGAGAGCTATATCAATCAAGCGTCGGCACTATCAAACTGGGGCTTGATCTCCAGGGCGGAATGTACCTTGCCTATACAGTTGAGCCAACTCCCGGTCTGGACGCAGATGAAGCTCTCGACCAGGCTTTAGAGATAATCAGGAACCGAATAGATGAATTCGGAGTGTCTGAGCCATCCATTACCCGTCAGGGCAATGACAGAATAATTGTTCAGCTTCCAGGAGTAAGGGATCCTGCCAGGGCTCGTTCTATTGTTGAGAGACAGGCTCTTCTTGAGTTCAAGATAATCGCTTATCCCAATACGGAACATCCCTCTCCCTCCAGTATTCCTGTGATCAGGGAGATTGAAGCCATTCTGGGAGACGAAGTTCCTGAAGAAACAGTAACTGAATCAACAACACCCGAGGAATTTTCTCTACCCACAGGTGGAGATGATTTGACCTTGCCTGTGCCGGAAGACGACGATTCAGTTCTTCCTGCAATAGAGGTTGCCGGCACTCTCAGTTCACTGCTTTCGGCGGTAGATCAGAACGATGCTGTGATTCTCAGCCTTAGACCAGGTGACTGGGTACTGACTCAGGGTGAAAACTTCGACGCATTTCAGACTATCATTAATCGTGATGATGTTCAGGAGATCCTTGCTGAGGCTAACCTGAAATTTGTTTTTGGTAAGCCCACAGTCATGGCTGACGGAACTTCCCTAATGAGTGTTTTCCTCATTCCCGATGATTCCGGCCGCGGATGGGACAGACAGTCAGACCTTGAGCTGCCACACTACCGGCTCACTGGAGCAAACCTCACAGATGTCCGAATCAGGATGGGTGATCAGAACTCCATGAGCAGAGATCCATACCTTCTTCTTGAGTTTGACAACGACGGTGCTTCGAACTGGGAGCGGATAACAGGCGAGAATGTAGACGAGAGGGTATCCATCCTTCTTGATGGCAGAATCTATTCTGTGGCTACAATTCAGGAGCGCATTACCAGCACAGGTACCAGACTATCTGGATCATTTTCTGTTGAAGAGGCTCGAGATCTTCGTCTTGTGCTGAAAGCTGGAAGTCTTCCTGCAAGACTTGTCATTGCTGAAGAACAGACGATCGGACCCAGCCTGGGACAGAAGGCTATTCGCAACGGCTTCATTGCCGGTGTTGTTGGTCTTGCTCTCATTGCCGCATTCATGATTGTCTATTACGGAGCCAGTGGTGTTATCGCAGTACTTGCTCTTCTTTTTGACATGCTCATTATTTTGGGATTCCTCTGTTTCCCGGGTCCATTGGCAAGACTGGGAGTTACAGGACTTAACGCCACACTGACTCTTCCCGGTATTGCAGGTATTATTCTTACCATAGGTATGGCTGTTGATGCAAGCGTTCTTATCTACGAGCGTATCCGCGAGGAGCTTCGCTCCGGTAAGGGTATTCGGTCTGCAGTTGATTCCGGTTACGCAAGAGCTTTTGTAACTATTTTGGATGCAAACCTTACTACTTTCATTACAGCTCTTGTTCTTTACAAGTTTGT
>JAOZRM010000151.1 GCA_029940175.1 Candidatus Sabulitectum sp.
TTGCTCCTTATCACAACTGCTTGAGATGTTCCATGTCGGCAAGCTGATCAACAAGATACATGCTCGCCTCTTCCATGTCGGTAATGAAACGACCCACTTTTGCGATGAAAAAGTTATTGGCCATCTGAATGGGAATAGCAACACAAAGACCGGAGGCCGTTGTGATAAGCGCTTCCTGAATACCGCCTGCTACCAGACTGGCATCAACATTCTTAGCCGCAGCTATCTCACCGAAGGCACGAATCATACCTGAAACTGTACCAAGGAAACCTATCATAGGCGCAACACTTGAAACGGTGGCGAGAACAACAAGCCCCTTCTCAAGATGAGCCATCTCGATAGACCCGGCTCCCTCAATGGCCTTTTCAACATCGACAAGACCCTTGTCTCTTCTCATGAGCCCTGCTCTGAGAATTGCAGACACAGGACCGCGAGTACGATCACAGAGGTTCTCAGCACCACTGAGATCACCTTTGCGAATGTAACCGCCCAGCTGCTCCAGGAACTTGTTAACGTCAAGCTTTGCCTTGCTGAAAGTAATGAATCTTTCAACAGTAACAGCAATACCTATGATCAGTGCAAGAAGCAGTGGCCACATGAAGTTTCCACCTGCGATGAACAGATCCTTAAGATCCATGCTCGCACTCTGAGAACGCTCCAGTTCTTCTGTTACAGGAGCTTCAGAAGCATCCGCAACAGGTTCCTCTACGTCCACCGGGGCGGTAACCTCTTCAACTGTCTCGGTCACCTCTTCTGTGGTTTCTATTGCTTCCGGCTCTTCATCCTGAGCCATGGCAAATGGTGCCATTACCAGTAGAAGCACCAGCAAGATTTTATACATCTGGTAACTCTCCTTGTTCTTGCGGTAAAATCCGCCTGAAATTCCTACCATTCGAAGTCAATGCCAAAACGAATCTGTCTTCTTCTGGCATAAGCAACAGGATTGCCCTGTCCTCCGCGAGGGTCATGATCCGGGTGTCCGTCTCCGTCCATATCTGCGTCATACCATGCAGTGTCGATAATGTTGTTGATATTTACACGGTTGAACACGTTAAGTGCCCAGACGTATACGTTCAAAGAAGTATCGCCCATCCAGAACATCTTGTTCAATTTAGCGTTTGTGTTCATTGTGAATGGGTAGCGCTCACCATTGACCTCAGGATCGGCAGTTGCCTGACCCGCAGCACCGTAGGGGAAACCGCTTCCATAGTTCCACTGAACTGAAAGACCAAGGCCCTGGAGATAACGAGTTCCGCCCCAGGCAGGACCCTCGTTCTGTGGGATTCTGAAATCAAAGTTCGCGTTGATAACGTGTCTCTGATCCCAGTCCAGGAAACTCTCACGCTTAGGAATAACCCAGCCAGCCCAGGCATAATCGTAATTCTGTCTGGCACTGGAGCTCTTACCCTTGGCGATTGAATAGGTGTAGTTAGTGCTGAAACTGACGAAGTTTGAAGGACGTCTCATCAGAGTAAACTCTGCACCGCGAACATTACCATAATCACCATTGATGTAGAGATCATATGAGTCTACTGGAGTGAAGTAGTTCTTCTGCATGTCGATAAGTCCAGTGATGTCTTTGTAGTAACCTGTGACATCAAGCATGGTCAGATCGTCGAACTGGTGCTTCACACCAACTTCATATGCAATGGTTTCCTCTGGCTCAAGATCAGGGTTACCCACCATTGGGAATGCTCCTGAAAGATCAAAGTCTGCACCATCGAACATGTTGTTGAAATCTGGAACCTGGAAATAATGACCGTAGGTGAAGTGAAGAACATCACGCTCTGTGATCGGATGGCTGAAGCCAAGACGAGGACTGAGGTGATACTTCGCACTAACACTTACCGGATTCAAAATGTGGTCATCATCCTCAACGGATGTACCGGGGTTAACTGGATCTGTGAGGTCTGCCGGGTAATCGTCGTAGTTAGAATCGAAGTAGTCAAAGCGAAGACCTGCGTTAACTATCATACCACGGTACTCCATCTTATCCTGCAGATAAGCGGATGCAGCGTGTGGGTAAGCATGCCACTCGCCCATGTAGATGTTTCCACCTGAGGCTGTGTCAACTGTGTAATCATACACATCGTAGTACTTGCCTTCGATACCGAATTTCAGCTGATGCTGCTGATTAACCTGGCTTGTAACATCAACTCTGGCTGTGGCAGTTGCACTTCTCTGGTCCATCCAGGCGTTCCTGTCTAAACCGGAGCGGTAGAAACCATCACTGTCCTGAACACGGTCAGGAGAGTAATTAAGCCAGTCATCTCTGGTGAAGTCCTCACCGAAGTAACCGCCGCCCTCCTGCTTGATCCTGCGCTCGTAATCAGCCACATACTGGTTGATCTTGAACTCAAGGAAGCTGGCGTCACTAAGAGTCTGGGTGAGGCTGAAGCCCATGGAATAGTTTTCGGTATAGCCGGTTGGACGACCGTACTCAAGATTGGATCCGGGGAGGGTATCTCCGGTGAGATCATCCACATAAACATCCTCGTATCTTGCGTAAGCCCAACCGCGATAAACACGGGCAACCTGATTCCTGTAAAAACCGCTGAAATTCAGCTTGGTTCTAGGATTAGGTTTGATAGTAAGCTTCAGGTTACCGTTCCACTGCTCACTACCTGTATTAAGGTAGTAACCGTAGTTACCATCGGTACCGCCACCGCCTTGGAGCCACTTGACTGTTCCGAAGAAACGGACATCAGCACCGACATCAAGCCCGAGAGCTGGAAGAAGATACTGAGTAATTGGCTCTGGTCCGCCAAGGGCAACTTCTGCTGTAAGTCTTGCTTCAGCAAAAGGACCTGGTTTGTTAAGCCCGAATTCCTGGAGAGGAGCTCCGTCAATACCGTCGAACTCTGGTCCGGCCCACCAGGCACCTGGGTAACCCCAGGTCCAGTCCTTGGAAAGACCAAGAGCGTCAAAGTCGTTACCGTTCATGCCGATAGAACCGGTGTAACGATTTCCACCTTCACGGGTAACAACGTTGATAATACCAGACTGAGCATTTCCGTATTCAGCGCCGAAACCACCGGAGATTACCGAGGTCTGAGCAACTGCTGAAAGAGGAAGAGTCATATCTGACTGATTACCGTTGGGGTTGGTCTGTGAAACACCATCAACAATGTATGAAGTCTCGCCACCGCGTCCACCGCGCATGTGAAGGCCACCCCTGTCAACAGCTCCAGCCTGCTGGTTCACCACATCGGTGATACCTGCAACAGGCATGGTTCTGATTTCATCTCTTGTCACAACAGAAACACTGGAAGTCACACCGCGAAGGATCATACCCCTCTGATCGGTAACGGTGATAATAGTGTTTCCCACTACATCTGTATCAAGAACAAAATCCATACGGGTGGTCATGTCAACAATGACACTGGCACCCTGCTTTGTCTGCTCACTCATACCAACCATGCGGGAAATCAGATCATAAGTTCCCGGTTGCAGGTTGATGATGAAGTACTCTCCGTTAGTATCCGTCATTGCACCGAAGGTCGTACCTACGATCATCACTGTCGCACCGATCAACGGATTTCCGTCAGCATCAGTAACGCGACCGGCGATCTTACCGGTAGTTCCTGCAGTAGCAGCAAGGGACACAAACAGCAGTAGAGCAAGCGAAAAAACTGTCGCTCTCCTAAACACTTTGCAGCTCCTTTCTCCTGGCTACAATCTGTGCATGCACCCAAAGCCCCGGCGTACACCCCCACGGGCATCGGGTCCGCACTAACAAATAACCATTACCACGGCCAGCCGTGGCCACCTAACACTTTACAGTGCACCACTTTGCGGCACACTAACCTATTGTCACACAACTCTTTCCTGCACTAGGATACTTAAGCCCCTGAACCGTGTCAAGAAGAGACTTTGCACTCGGCAGGAACAATAAAACATGAATCGGGTATAAGTGGTTCTGCACTGCACAGGTATACCTGTCTGCTTCAGATCGCATAAGAACCATCATATCCTCTCTTCCGGGGGTCTCTGGTGTCGACTGCGTGTGACTTATGCACAACCACCATTAAACCCTCTATATGTAAAACACATTGATGATTATTAAGTTCATTAATAGGAATGAGAATACACTTAAAAAGCCACTTGCTCATTTACGTCAAAAAACAGTCTCAATCCCAACCATTACAGTTTCAGAACTGTCATACAAGTGATTGATATAGCTGGTGGGTACCGCTACGCCTTCCCGGTAGCGATCCTGATACTGATATGATGCTGATACACTGTAGTCTCCCATGGTATAGTCTCCCCCGATACTGAGACCTATTCCGGCTTTCAGGGCAGCATCTGGCCTGTATCCGCAAACCCCAAGAAGCATATTGGAATTGGGTGCAATTCCCGGGAGGCTTGCAAATGCGGTCATTTTCAGATTATCTCCGTCAAGAACAGCAAGTTCTGTACCCAGGTACCCGCCCTTCATGAACGGGAAAGAAGCGGCAGCTCCCACTCCTGCAAAAGAAAGATATCTTTCATCACCGCTGATATATGTGGAAAATAGAGTAGTGTAGCCTGTGGTCATACTTGCGCCGGCCCTGAAAGCAAAACCAGAGGTACTCCAGGAATCGATATAGATCGAATCATAAGCGGAACTCCCTGTAAACCTGTTTGAATAGGTGACGGATTCACCGCTGCCAAATCTGATACCCGGTGAGAAACCAAGATTCACAGGTCCCACTGTGTGTGAAAAAGAGACAAGCGCCTCCTGGATATCTCCTGTAGCATCTGTAACCATGGTTTTCCAGAGTTCTCTGTGATTGTAGCTCACTTCACGATAGACCTGAGCAGTTGCCTTCATTTGAAACTGCGAAACTGTAGCAATTCCTGCACCTACTGTAAAACCGTCAACAACAGGAATAGTGATAGCGAATGCCCCCCGGGGAGACATGGCTCCAATATTAAAACGGGAAGGTTCAACACAAGTGTAATGATAGGTAATTTCCTCTCTCCACCCTGTACCCCAGCCTGTCAGAGAGATCTGAATTTTATCTGACCCGGCAGTAGCAGACGGATTTGTAAAAAGAGAAAGGGCAGATGAAACGTCTGGAACACCAGCACCGCAAAGCCCTGCACTGAATGGACTGAGACTCTCTACTCTGCCCCCCACTCCTGTGGCATCCCAATACCCATAACCCGAAGCAACAACAGCACATACAAGAAGAGCTAGCAATGACCTCATCAGGATACCTCCAGTGTGTTTTATCTTCCAATGCAGACTATATGCAGGGATGAACTCTATCGCAAGGTGGAGTACTCAGCATTGAAATCCATTTACAGTTGCTCCTGGCATTCAGAGCTTATATAAATTCCAGGAGCTGGAAATCCTGGATGATTCAATTCTCCAAAGGAATATTCTCACCAGTGAGGTGTTGCTGCTCAATGCCTATTTTAACAGAGCAGTCATGATCCCCGGCAAAGACGGGGTTTCATGTTTGGACCAAGGAAGAACAACAGTACCATGAAAATTCTACTTGACATGCTTGATTTTCATGGTATTATCTTTTTATGGTTAAACGAGAAAGAATACAGCTAAAACTCACTTCTGCTCTCAACAGAAGCAGAGTTGTACTTCTGTCAGGACCCCGCCAAAGTGGCAAAACAACTCTTGCGAGGGGTTTTGTAAGCTCAGACTCTGCGAACTACTTTGATCTGGAAAATCCTCTTGATCTTGAAAGACTCTCTGAACCGTTCACTGCTCTTGCTCCTTTAGAAGGGTTGGTGGTTATAGATGAGGTTCAACGAAGACCTGATCTCTTTAACATCCTGAGAACATTGGTTGATCGAGATAACATACCGGCTTGAGTTCTGCTGCGTGTTCCGCTAAACCACAACAGGCGGAGCCGAAGCCCCGCCTGTTGTATTCCTGCTGTATGAAACTAATCGATATCAGAAAGTGTTACAGTGAAAATGTTTTCACCATCACCTGAACCGTACTCTTCCCCGTCAACTCCGAAGAAGGTGTAAGTATCGCCATCCACATCTTCAAGCTGGATGTCAAAGAGCTCAGTTTCCCAGTTAAGATCACTTACATCAAACTCGTAAGTATCTCCATCATACATGATGTCGCTACCGAGCCAGTCTTCACCGAATGAGTCATCAGAAGATTCGCTGATGTACACGAAGTACACATCATATCCTGTGTCGTTTGTGATCTCGAAGTACTGTCCGAAAGATACGAAGGCGAGGGCTGTGAGTGCGAGCAGTGCTATTTTCATTATTTCTCCTTTTTTTCCCATTGGGGTTCCCTATCTGAGAACCCCTAAAGAAACTGTTACAGATTTATTCCCATTGTCGGCAGCCATTCAAAGAGCAGAAATTGAGTCTGCCCGATAAGAAGACTGATTCGAGCCATTACTGTGTATCCGAAACTGGCACCGAATGCAACCATAAGAATGGTAATACCCACATCGGCCGTTCGACCAACAATGCCAGTGTGTGCCTTTGAAAAGAAAAAGTAGACAAGACCGCACACAACTCCTGCTACCATAATAATGTTGCTGACCCAGTTGAACCAGCCACCACCCTGTCCCAGTGCGATAATAGTACCGTTCACCTGAGTCAGAGCGTTTGTCTGAAACATGGCGGTCATGGTAAGACCTGCCCCTGTTCCCACAATAAGAGAGAGGGACATTCGGCTTAAACTGGCCAGTTTAGGCACAATTCGCAGAACCATGAACAGGCCAAGAATACCGGGGATCAACCATATGGGTTGGATTCCGCCTTCCGCAGGAAGAAGATTCTCCCACCAGTTTGGTATCAGAACATTCCTGATGGTGTAGATAACCCAGTAGCCAGCAGACATCCCAACAAAAAGATGCTCTGCAAACTTGTAGAAGGGATTATCCTTGTAGAGGAAACTGTAAAGACTGAGTGAAAGCAGGGCTCCCAGCCAGATACCAATTATCGTCCAGTTCATTTCACCCCTCCTTTCTTCTTTTTCCCAGCCAGGTATGAAATATTTCCAAGAATTATGAAAAGCATGATTACCAGGTGGGCCACAGACTGAGCAGCCATGCCTGGGATTGCCGTTCCCGGAGGTGGATCAACCTGATCAATCCTGACCATGGTTTCGTAATCCGCAGCTCCCTTAAGACCCCCCAGAAGTCCGATCAGCTGCCCTGTGCCCAAATAGGGATAAAATTGAGGAGCACTCACGGCGGTACAACCACCACTGATGGGAATATCATATCTGTCTCCTGCCATCATGATCCATGCAGGTATACCTGGATCACCGGCAGAAAGGGATATCAGCATATCGAAATCGCCCAGTTTGTTGATATGTTCCATTATAGGCATATCATCCACGGGGTTACCATCATAGTCTTCAGGAAAAACAGACTTGATGTTACTGCCCAGCCTGACGATAAGAACGCCTCCGCCTGTCTTGTATCCCAGATTAACCCAGTCTACATACTCCTCACGGCCAAGACTGTCGGAAACGGAGGTAAGAACTTCATTCCCCAGACTAACCCCCATGGGCCACAAAGCCATGGAAACGATCTTAATATCTTTTCTCATAAGATGCTGAGTAAGAGCAAAAGCCATGGGCTGAAGCTCCGGCATCGTTGAAGGATCGTAATCAAAACTGAGAAGCACAATGGAACCAGCAGGCAGTGCTTCTACTGCATCAAACATGTCTGTACTGGGACCAGGAGTAATAGGAATCGGCAGATTTAGTCTGAGAGCCAGAGGAAGAACCACAGAAAGTGCTATAACAGTAAAAATGATTCTTCTGTCTATACTGCCCAGTTTTTCAGTAAATGTTCCCATCAGTCTGCACCTCCCAGGTAACTGCGCTCTATCCCGAAGATCATTCGC
>JAOZRM010000152.1 GCA_029940175.1 Candidatus Sabulitectum sp.
TAAGCAGATGGACCTGGAGGATGGCGGGGGGAAGAATTGGTTCTGTCAGAGGGGAGTCCGTTCTGGAATGGCGCCCAGGAGGCTACAGCTGGGTAGCCCTGCCAATTCTAACTGAAGAGGGGGCCAGTATAGGCCGTAAGGAATCACTTTGTCTGGGTGGTACACTTACGCTGGCCATCGGGCTGGTGGGTATTATTGCCGTCTGGTACGCCAAGAGAAGATACGGCTGATCCACGTCAGTTTTGTTCAGGGAATCAGCAAGCGGTTTGGGAAAATTTACTCGAAGCGATCCCATTCGCTGGAAAAATCAAGAACCTCAATAGGCCCTTCCCTATCCTGCTCTCCCACGCTCATTGCCTTATCAAGGAACTCATCAAGATCCCGCTGAAGAAACACGGATGTGGTGAGAAGTGATTGAAATTGAGAATACTCTTCTCTGTTCTGAACCGGAACGCCCTCAACTTCGCCCATGGATTCCTTCATCTTGCGCAATAGCGATGAAAGTGCCATGGAAATTTCATTTGCCTGTTTGTATATGCTCATCAACATTCACCTTTTTTTCTTTTCCAAATCCTGTTCAAAGAGTTATTCAACGCTGTGACAAGATCACTCTCTGATGCATTTCTGCCTGTTGGATGGCCCTGTCCGGCAAGCACGGTTACGAAACAAACGCTACTGTCTGTATGTTCTGCCATGAGTTCACCCTCTTTCGGTGGAGAGACTCCATCCCCACTACCATATATATACTCCAGCCTGCAACCCCTGTTCAAACTGGAAAGCCAGAAAACAGGTCTGAACCTCTCAAGACTCCTCACTGCCCAGCCCGGCATGAGAAACTTCAGCAAAGCCACGCCTGCTCTACCGGTTCGACGTCCGGCAGCAAGAAAGAATGAGCTGTATGACCCATGAACAACAATTCCAGCTGGAAGTAGTTCCCCGGCCAGAGAGCATGCCTTAATAGCTGAAGACCCGCCCATGGAAGTACCGTAAACTGCAATATTTTCGTATTTGTATCCTTTATCCACAGCAAATTTCAACGCTCCCAGAATGTCATGAACTTCATCTGTGCCGCCGGTTGCAAGCCTGCAAGGATGGCCATCCGTTCCCCTCATGGGAACCAGGAGGAAAGAAGACCCGTTCAGATCTCTTAATTTTTCTCCCAGTTCAGCCCGGGAAAGAAAAGATCCTCCCAGGCCGTGAGCAAAAATAATAAGTTTCTCAGACCCTTCCAGCAGATAACCTTTTACGTTGTATCCATCCAGAGATAACCAGGCTTTTTCAGCCCAGTTAACTCCGGGAGTACCTTTTACCTGATGCTGATGAAAGCGGAACATGTTTGCGAACCCGGTTATTCCCAGTCTCATGAGTCTTTTTCTCAGCAGAAGCCATACAAGAAAACCGGACAGAGAACCGATCAACCAGCCTGCAAAAACATCTGACGGGTAGTGAACTCCAAGATAAACACGGCTGAACCCCACAAGAAGAGAAAAGAGAATGGCAGGTATTCCGATAGGGGGATACACAAGGGACGAGAATACTGCCAGCCCCGCGGAGTTAGCTGCATGATTTGAGGGGAAACTTCTTCTCCCGCCGGTGCTCAACCTGCAATCAAGCTGGGCGGCAATTGCCTCATCGCGATTCGGACGGGTTCTTTTTACATTGTGCTTCAGGAATGTCCCTGCCTGATCAGTAAGTGCTATACAGAGAATCAAGCCAAAAATAAACACTCTTGGGTTGATTCGAACGAAATTGTTTCCAGGATGCGGAAGCTTCCTGCCGGCAAGAAGAAGCAAAATTACTGCAACAGCAATGAATGGATACCAGTTATGCTTATCTGTGATTAAAAGCATTATTCTTGTAAGAACTGGGCTGGCCAGTTGAAGATTAATGAATTTCAGCAACTGAAGATCGAGCTGAAAGAATGTGTTCACTGTATCAGTATCTCTACGCTGTGAGAGAACTCTGGTGAATCAACAGGCACTGCATACCAGAAACCGTTAGAACCAAGGTATTCTGCCTGAAAGGTAATCCCGGCTATTCCGTTGAACCAGCTTCTCATATGAGGTGGATCAAAGCCTCCAAGTGCTGTAAATCCGTCTGGCCAGGGAGAAATCACCATCCAGCCGAATGGTTTCACAAATGTGGCCAGCAAGAATCCCCTGGCACCGGGGTCACTCCAGTATCCAGGTACCACAAGAGCCGGTATCTGCCATCTTCTTAGAATTGCAGCACCCAGTGCAGCCCCGCTCATGGAATTGAACATCTCGTCCCGGATTGCCAGTTCAGAAACAGGCTTTAACAGAACCTGTTCTGTCACCGGATCGGAATTTCCATAGAAAACAGATACAGCATCGATTATCCTGTTAACCAGACGGATCGGGTTGGGTTCACCTGCTGCCAGCACTGCAGATTTCATATAGATGGCGTCTCCGCCGACCCAGAAAACATCTGTATCCAGACATCTGTCTAGAAATGGATCCTCGCCGGGGAACGGAACCATGGCTTCTGAGCTGCCCGAGGTATCTACTCCTACAAAACCACTGGGGATCACACTTACGGTCTGTGATAATGAAACTTCAAAAACTCCTTCAGATACACCTTCCAAAATAAGCCAGCCTTGAGATGCTTCTACTGATCCGGAAATACCTGTTACGTTGATATCCGGTGATTCAAGCGGAAACTGCCAAGGTAACTCAACTGGTATGGGTATCAATACCCTGACAGAATCACCTCTCTGGAATTCCCCGGAAAGAGAAATGGAAACCATGGAATTAAAAGGTTGCAAACTGCCTTGAGGCAAAGCAGGATACAGCACGCTCCAACCTCCATTACACAGCTCTCTGATGAGACCTGCTTTGCTCCACAAAGAGTTATCGATCCAGCTCCGGGAATCAATCATATCCGCTGCCTGCTGGAAATCTCCGTTGTAGAAAAGCCGTTCCGCAGTTGCAAGCACGGTCTGATCACCGCTCTGTGCAGCAAAAGTACATAACAGAATAGTTGCTATCGAATTTATCATATACATGTAAGATATTCATTTTAGAATTACAGAACCACATTCTAATCTTGTCATGGTGCTGATCTGTTGCAACTGTTATCTTTCCCGAAATCAGGAAAGAGGAGAAGTGAATCGCAAAGCTGTTATTACACCGCCAGTAATCACCCCTTCTGAAGTACCAGCTGGTGCATTCATGCTTGCTGGCGGCCTTGCTGCAAGAGGCATTGAAGCACCTATACATGACCTGTCTCTGGGATTCTTCAGATGGCTTTTTCTTGAGCATGCACCAGGGGAAGGATACGCCAACTGCATACCATCTCTTGATTACCTTATCTCCCCCGGAGCGGAATTCTACGATCCTCACAAACACAGAAGTGTCTGCGGTGTTCTGCAATCTGTTCTCAAATTGTACGCACGCAATTTTCCCGGCTGGCAACTTTCTCTCATGGACAGTGTTCCCCCTGGTATTGCCCATTCTACAGCAGACCTTCTCTCTATTGCAAAAAGCGGCTCATCTCCATTCACTGAGTATTTTAAGATCTGGTTGAATAAGATCAAGGGCACTTTTGATCACGGGCTGATCTCACTGGCATATCTTTCCCAACTCCCGGCAGCCGTGGAAATAGCATGGCTTCTTGAGGAAGCAGGAATTCAAGTGACTGTTGGAGGTTCACTGGCATCAGCTTTGTATGACACAGGGCACGGAATTGAACTCCTGAAAAGCTGTTTCAGGGAGATCGCACTAGATGACGGAAGATCCATCACGGGAGAGGATCAGCCGTTTTTATCAAAGATTGAATGGCCTGTTTTCGCAGAAGACTGGAAATATTTCAGTTCAAGGCCGGTGATCCCTTTCCCTCTCACCACAGGATGTACCTGGAACAAGTGCCTTTTCTGCCCGGACAGAGACAAGCCCTTCACAAGTATTTCCAGGATAAATTTGAAAAGATTGCTTGCAGGCGGGCCTGATAATCCCGTTGTTCACCTGATTGATTCAGCAATACCAGTTGATATTATTGAAGAAATGTTACCTCTCCTCAGAGAGAACACATCGGGCTTTTACGGTTTTGCGAGACCTCAGGGAAACTGGTTGAGAGAGGGTCTTCTGGAAAAAATGGCAGATTCAGGATGCCTTATGCTGCAAACCGGAGCTGAAAGTGGCAGCATCGGTATTCTTCAGCGGTTCATGAAGGGATTCTCCCCGGAAACTGCAGAAAGGGTTATTACCCGAGTATCCGATTCCGGCATGAGAAATTATGTGTACCTTCTTTTTGGTCTTCCCGGTGAAACAGAGGAAGATAGAGAGCTTACGCTTGATATGGTAAGAAGACTGAAAGGTAAGATTGATTACATGAACCTGTCTGTTTTTAATCTGCCTGAAAAATGTGAACTGACGGACAGAGCCGCCGAGTTCGGAATAGTTCCAGGCGAATACGACGGTAACGCCTCCGTTCTCCGCTTTTACCGGCCATTCCAAAGCCTTGATGGATCAGATCCAAGAAAAGAAGCCAGGGTGTTTATCCGAGATGTTTTTCGAATTGATCCTGATGTGGTGCCTGTTCTCCAATCAACGCCCAGGTGGTTTCGTGCAGGTCATATGGCACTGATGAAGAAATTACCTTTGTTTTAATCTGGCAAGCTTTCGCACAATAAATACCAGAGAACCGGAAACTACAATACAACCCAGATTAAGAGCAAACAGAGATAGTCCCCCCTGCCATCCTGAATATCCTCCACCCCAGAGAAGCCCGGCTGTTACCAGTGGCGGCATAAGAGCCACTGCAACCATTACGCCGATCAAGGTTGATGATCCACCTGTGCACAGGGCAATTGCTCCTGCAGCTCCCGAGGCCAGTGCAAGCACAATATCTGAAGGACCTGCCTGGATTCTGGAAGTGATCTCGGAAAGAGCGGGATCCACCTTGAGTACCATCCCAAGCAATGCGGAAAACACAACAGCTATCACACTTCGGACTATCATTTCTCTGAATGAGACTCCAAAGAGTTTCCTCTCTCCGTGAACAAGACTCAGCGATAAACCAACACTTGGACCCAGAAGCGGTGCGATTACCATGGCTCCAATCAGTATTGTTGCACTGTTTCTGTAAAGGCCTGTTGCTGCTACAACAGCAGAAAGAAGGGTAAGTATCCATGTGGAGGATGATGGACTGGTCATTTCAACAATGTCCTGCTTCAACTCATCATAGCTGATCATCCCCGATGAACTCTTCTCCTCTGGAATAGAAGCTTCCACTGGAAGACAGATGATCCTAACTTCATCAAGTGTATCTGCGAGAGAAGAACTCAATCTCTCAGTAACTTTCTCGCTTTTGGTTGAATCAGTAAGAATATGAAGTTGTGAATGGGTCTCTGAGAGTTTTTCAGTCCACATGGATGTAACTTTTAGGCCGCTTATGGAAGACCTGGCCAGTTCCAGTCGTTCTGTTGGAAGAAAAACTTCAATCAATCTGCCTGCCACAGTAGCTCCTTACTTGTCTGATACTCTACTAGAAAGAACCGAACCAGCCCCTCTCACAGAATATTACTGGCAAGTTCAGCAAGCTTGCTGCGCTCACCTCTTACCAGATTAACATGGGCGTATATGCTCTGCCCCTGCATTCTGCTCACAAGATAAGTCAGTCCGTTTGATTTGCTGTCGAGATATGGTGTATCTATCTGGTAGATATCTCCGGTGAAAACGAATTTTGTTCCCTCGCCTGCTCTGGTGATTATTGTTTTAACCTCATGAGGAGTTAAGTTCTGGGCTTCATCTACTATAAAGAAAACCTTGTTCAGGCTTCTTCCTCTGATGTAGGCAAGTGGTGTAATAACCAGTTTTTCAGAGTCTACCATATCCTGAACCATCTTGAATTCTCCGCTGTCTCTAGCGAATTTATTCTTTATCACTCCGAGATTGTCCCAGAGAGGATGCATGTAGGGATCCAGCTTGGACTGTATGTCTCCCGGCAGGAAACCCATATCTCTGTTGGACAGGGGAACCACTGGACGGGCAAGATACAGCTGCCTGTATCTTTTCCTTAGCTCCAGTGATGAGGCAAGGGCAAGCAGAGTTTTTCCGGTTCCTGCTTTCCCTGTGAGAGTAACAAGCTGGATATCCGGGTCAAGAAGGGCGTGAAGAGCAAAAGCCTGCTCGGCATTCCTGGGATCAATTCCACATGCCCGGCACTTTCTTACCCGGTGGAGATGATTATCAGCTGGAGATTGACAGGCAAGAGCACTTCTGCTTCCGTTCCTCAGTATGTAGAATTGATTGGCTACCGGCTCCTCTTCAAGAAACACCTTTTCCGGTTCTATTGAATATGGCTGCTCATACAAAGCAGAAATAGCCTCTTCTGAAACACCCTCAATCAACGCACTACCGGAATAGAGGTCATCAGGGCAGTCAATCCTGTCTGTGATGTAATCCTCTGCAGCCAGTCCAACGGCCAGCGCTTTCATTCTAAGGTTTATGTCTTTGCTTATAAGAACAACATTCTCTTCTGACAATTGTCCTCGAAGTTCCGCAGCAACTGCCAAGATCCTGTGGTCAGGTGTATCCTCTGTAAATATTCCCCCCAGAGCCTGGATACCATTAAGAGCATGCCGTACTATCAGCCTTCCTCTACCAACTCCCAGTGGAATGCCCTCGGGTGGCAGACCCTCTTCTGCCAGAGAATCGAGTTGTCTGATAAACGACCTTGCGGAAAAATTGATGGAATCATTTCCCTTTTTGAAAGAATCAAGCTCTTCAAGAACTGTAATGGGAACAACAACATCATGTTCCTGAAAATGATCAAGGCACTGGTGGTCGTGTAGTACCACGTTGGTGTCCAGAACAAAGGTACTTTTTTCCCTCTTAGTCATCTTACCTTCTTTCGTCGGGAACAGTCCGGAGTTCGCCTGATACGAATCTTTCTTCCCCACTGTCCGTTAAAAGCACAAGAGAACCATTGTGATCAACCCGGGAGATAATCCCGCTGATAATGTCTCCTCCTCCTGAAAGAGATACCTGCTCACCTTTTCTCCACAGGATGGAATTCAGTTCACCGGAAATCCCCTCCATGGGATCGTCTTCTTTATTGCTCCAGGATACATCAAATTCCACAAGAAACTCGTTCAACAACCTGTCGGCCGATGGCGGATCTCCGAACTCAGTCCAGCATCCAGCTGGAAGAAACTTCCTGTCCTGCAGTAGTGGAGCACAAGTCAAATTTACACCCATGCCCAGTACGAACCAGCTCTCGGGAAATGATCCGGCTTCAGCTATGATCCCGGCTATTTTTCTGTCATTAACTATGACATCATTGGGCCACTTAACAGATGCCGTGATCCCCTGCTTTTTTAGAAGTCGAACCAGTACTACAGCTGCAAGAAGTGATACACACGGGGCGGATGCCAGTGGAGGAGACGGTTTCAGAAGAAAACTGGCATAAAAACCGCCTGGAGGCGACTTCCACTCTCTACCACTTCTGCCGCGACCGGTGGATTGAGTTCCAGCGAGAACAACTGAACGATCGGAAAGGGCAGCAACCCTTTCTCTCACCCATACTTGGGTGGAAGCAACTGAATCTTTTGTAAATATGAGCCAGCGGCCCTTTGTGTATGGTTCAGTCATAGTGTCAATATACATGGTTTGCCCGGAAGGGTCATCTGTTGGTTCTTTTTCCCATAAGATATTATGATAGCGCTTCGGTGGGCCGCTAGCTCAGTTGGCAGAGCATCTGACTTTTAATCAGAGGGTCGG
>JAOZRM010000010.1:0-2164 GCA_029940175.1 Candidatus Sabulitectum sp.
ATATCTCCAAAATTCACAAGAAAACCATTCTTGCCATGATTTATAAGATCAGGCATCCCTCCTGCGTTGCAGCCAATAACAGGTTTGCCTGATATCCATCCGTCAAGGAGAACAATACCGAAAGCATCCAGCCTGGAAGGGGCTGCAACCATGTACGCTGCATGAAAGATATGCTTTCTGATCTCTTCCCGGATGTAACCCGTAATTATAAGTTTATCCTGAGGTATCTCATCGGCTCTTGATTCAAGATGATCTCTAAAATCCTTCAAAACCGGTCCTGCGAGTACAAGAACGAAATCCTCTCCTTTTTTCCAGAGGTCAATCGAGGAATCCAGTAAAGTATTCGAACCTTTATCATAGCAGTGAGCAGTAACGCTTAAAACAATCTTCTTGCCGGACGGTATGGAAAATGCTTTTCTTGCAAGGTCTCCATCAGCATCGACCCACTCTTCAGGGTTTATACCGCATCCTAGAACAAAAATATTACTTTCACTCACGGAGCATTCGTTTTTGTAAACAGATGCTTCGAATCTGTTGAGTGCTACCACAAAGTTAGATTCTCTGAGAACCTTCTTCTGATCACCTGCAAAATACTTGAGTGGTTCAATTCTGTGAGATTCACTTCCAATGTTGGCAAGAGGAGAAGAAACAAGTGGCACATTTCTGTTCTTGGAGTATCTGTATCCTGCGTGAAGAAGAAAAGGCATCGCACTGGCGTGAACCAAGTCGAAATCGGAATCGTAATTATCTGCTTTCCTTATCCAGGTGTCTAATTTTGGTATAAACGGGTTTGGAAAGAAAAACCTGTCTGGTCCTCCCTTTCTAAGCCTGCGAAAAATAGCTCTGAAAAGATTCTGCGCTGGAGGATGAGCAACAGGAAATCTTATTATTTCTATGTTTTCCTTAACAAATTTTCCCGGTTGGAGATGTCTTCCTTTCCTGGAAACAAGCCAGGACATGTCCCAGGCGTCTGTAGCAACGATTGTTGAAGAATGTCCCCATCTCTCTGCGGCCAGCGCAAGCTCCCATACATACCTTTCTGCTCCTCCGTGATAAGGCCATGTACGATGAATTAAATGAAGTATTCTCATTTCAGGCTCCTGTAGAACTCAATTGCCTTTTCTGCTACATCTTTCCATGTGGGCCTTGGGGCTGATTCCGCTCTCTGCTTTAGATTCTCGGATGTTGCTCCGGTAGCAATGTTCTCCATTGCGCGTACCCAGGGTTCTGTTTCAAGCACAGGAAGTATAAGGCCATGTTCACCGGTTGTTTCAGGCAAGGCTCCTCCTTCGGATACCACAACAGGCACATTACAGGCCAAAGCCTCCAATACAGGAAGACCAAGCCCTTCACTGCTGCTGGGAAAGAGTAGCGATGAGGCTCCTCTGTAGAGAGACAAGAGCTCCTCATCCGTGATATCTCTTAGAAACACGACTCCAGCTGTATTCTCTGCTACCTGATCACCCCAGCGTTCTGCACCTGCAAGAACAAGTTTCTTACCAGTGTTTGCTTTTTCGAAACAGCTTACAAGAAACGAAATATTCTTTCTTGGTACATAGCTGCCTACATGGAGGAAATAACTGTCTGGTTTAAGATTGAATTTATCCAGTACTCTCTTAGATGGTTCTCCGGGAGTGAAAATGTCTTCAGCTGCACCACCGGCATTGCCAGTTCTTGTTTCAGGAAGATTGAACAGTTTACAAGCAGATGCAGCAGCCCAGTTGCTGATTGTCAGTACATGGGCACCTGAATCGATAAGTGTTTTTAGCTTGTCTGCGTACTCCAGAGTTAAGGCAGTGTGTGACTCAGGTGAAACCCATGGTGTATTATCAAAAAAGGATACAACTTTCCTCCTGGCTTTCCCTTCCGGCTGAACACCGGAGAGATGAATAATGTCCGGTAATCCAAATCTCTTTTCTATTCTTGTTGCTCTTGTCGATCTCAAAACTCCACGCTTTAGCAGAGCTCTTCTAAGAAGCGGTATTTTTGTCCAGAATGGTGTAGAAAGAATTTCAGCACCCTTTACAGTTGTTTCATGGCCGGAATGAGTTTCAGGAACATCAATCGAAAGATGGTTGGGATTAATCTGAAAAAGCCCTCTGGAAAGACCTCTTACCCAGCGGCCAACACCACCTGAGCTGTGAGTGCACACCGTGACATCAAG
>JAOZRM010000010.1:2174-24998 GCA_029940175.1 Candidatus Sabulitectum sp.
AGCTTCCAAACCCAAACACTGTCTTGGGCAGAGTATTCGGGAAAAATATCCTTGTAAAGAAGATCATAGCAGCCACGAATTGAATCGGTAAACATCCATCGATTGTAAACAATTGTTTCTGCTCCAGTCATTTCAAGAGCTTCAAAGTCTGGAGGTATTGAACTCCCCCACCTTAAACTCAGGGGAACGCTCTCCAGGCCCAACTCGTCTCCTCTTGCGAGGAACTTAACAATTCTTGGAGAATTGTCAGCAATGGAGAAAAGAGAATACATTCTTATCCTGTCTGAAGAAGGAATCTCCAGAGTTAAGCCTGCGGCTGCCTCAGTAAAATAGAAATGAGGTGTTGTTACAGGAATAGTATTCAATTTAAGCGGAACAATCTCTATAAGTATTATTCCTGCAAGAAGCCATCCTGTGCGAGGTTTCCTCTTTTCAATAAATGCTCCGGCAGCAAGGGCGGCCATTATGCCTGTGAGGATAGCAAGCCTTGATGGTGCCCTGGCAGCGGAAAGCCAGGGAAGTTTAACCAGAAGCAGGTACGGAAGAGGA
Organism: Candidatus Sabulitectum sp.; assembly: GCA_029940175.1. Classification (GTDB taxonomy): domain Bacteria; phylum Fermentibacterota; class Fermentibacteria; order Fermentibacterales; family JCC-6; genus Sabulitectum. Next base: position 2,724 of record JAOZRM010000010.1, read on the forward strand.
ACAGGGGTGGGTACACCATTCAATTTAAAGAGAGGTCCCATTGTAAGAGTAATAACAGCCAGTACAGCAATTAGTGCTTTCCAGGATCTCTTCTTCCAGCAGAAAAAAAGAGCCAGGATAGCTACAGATGCACCTGGGGTTACAATTCCCTCAAAATGATTAGGCATATAATCAAGAACCAATGGATTGCCCAGGAAGGAGGGCAGGAAGTAAGACTGAGGTTCAGCAGCCCAGAAAACGGCTTCTTTCCAGTCTTTCCCCGGGTTCTGACCGAAAGCTCCTGGGGCAGATAGAATCCAGAGAGAACCAATGATGCATCCTGTACCGGCAAGAACTCCTGCAAATAGAGATCTTTTCGCGTATTTCTTTCCAAGAACAAAAGACGTAATTAACCATCCAAGAGCAATGGTTATGCCGTGATAGAGGCTTTCCATCACAGCGAGAGCGGAGAACATTACAAGGAAAATGAGGTTACTGCGCCCCTTTTCCACCACCCACTTCCTGAGAAAGAGCATAGACATCAGCAGAAATCCGATTGATGCGATTGGATAGTGCTGATACATTCTGATAACTCGAACAGGCATCCATGCAATTATAAATCCTGCAAGAAGAGAGCCGCTTGTGCCCAGTCCCCATGATCTAGCCAGCAGATAACCTGCAAGAGCAGAAAAGAGTGAACCAAGTAACAACATTAGATTGTAATTTGAACCGGTGATAAGAGAAATGAAAAGATCAGGCCATCCCATGTTATGCCAGGCGAGAGATACATTGCCGTATACCCTGGGATCAAAACCACCTTTTACCGCGGTGCGAATCCAGTGAACATGCCATATACAATCATAAACATCGCTGTCTCCCTCTACTAGAACATGCTGATTGCGTGCGTACATTCCAACAGTTTCACCTCTGGCTAGAAATGTAACAGCCCAGGGAAGAAGCAGTAGTGCTGAAAGAACAATAAGCAGTAACTTTGGATTCATTTCTCACTTCTCTTTAGAAGATCGAGCCACTGTGCCAGGCATTTCTTTTTATCACTTACATCAGCAAAATACTTAGCGGCGGCCTGGGAAATTGAGGACCGCACGCCATCATTGCTCAGGAGGTACTTAAGAGCAGCACATGCGCCTCCTGCACCTGATTCGGATGGAATCCTAAGAACTGCATCAGCTGGAATATCCCGGAATGTGCCCTCTGCAGTAACCACTGCAGGAATTCCACTCCTTAGAATATCCATCATTGAGCCACTGGTTTCACCACAGGTGTGGTGCCTGAGGTCAATTGCAATATCAAATTTTTCTAATTCCTCCCTGAATTCCTTATCAGGCAGGCGACCTGTTACTGTGATCCAGGAATAATCAGTTTCCGGCCATCCCGCTCCTGCAACAAGCAGATGGCAGTCAACAGTCCTTCTCAGCAATGCCACAGCACTCACAATTTCTTCCCAGCTTCTGCCGTAGTGAAAAGTACCGGCAACACCAATGGTGACTGTACTACTGCTTTTGTCAGGCTTTTCTGCCCTCTCCAGAAAATCCGGAAGGAAACCCATACGGATTACCGGAGTATCGTGTGCCAGTTTTTCAATTTCAATCTTTGCGGTATCACTTAGTACTGCAATCAATTTGCTTGATGATGCCAGTTTTCCCACAAGAGGATGAGTTCTCAGTCTTTTGTCGTACTCAGATAAGCTTCTTGCTTTCTTCCCCATAACTTTAAGAAATGACTGCGCCTCTTCCCTGTAGTCAGTAGCTACATGATCATTGTAGCTTCTCCAGTCGCCGGATCTGCTAGCCCAGTCTCTCAGCACATGATGCATATTGGTCTCGTGGAATAAACCTGTTCCTCTATAGGTGAGCAGGGCATCAATAACTTCCCCGCAATGAGGCGAATTACCCACCTGGTAAACAACTGGTACATTGAAGTCTTTCTCAGTAAGATCGGATATTGGAATACATGGGAAACCAACCACCGGGCAGGCAACAGATGGATAAGCAACTGTCCATTCAACATGGTCTTTTGTAAGTGCAAGAATTCTCATGGCGTAATCTGCCAGACCGGTTGGTTGAGGGGGTAAAGGGGTAACAAGCATCGCCTTCATCATCTTTGAATTCCCCGCCAGCTTCTAATCCTGAAAGCCACCAGCTGCTGAAACATCTCAAGGATCGGACCTATTTTAACAAATGCGATGAACCCGCTTCTTACACTTTCGAAGGAAACGGTACCTGCCCGCCTGTTGAAGTGGTTTACAGGAATCTGAATAACTCTGTATCCCTGATCTCTGGCAAGGGTAAGGATCTCAAAGTCTATTACTCCACAGGTGGATAATGGCTTTATTGATTTGAATATTGAAGATCTGAAAAGTTTGAATGACGAATCAACGTCTTTGAAGCCCCGTAGGAAAAGCATAAGCGTAAGAGTTGTCCAGAGGAGTGAATATCCAAGGCGCATGCCTGGATCTTTTCTGTTCCGTCTGTAAGCTGATACAATCTCGGCATCATTTCGTCTTGCCCATACCTGTTCAAGCTGATCAAGATCGAACTGTCCGTCGCAATCGGTGTAAAATATCCATTCCTTGGTTGATTGCTCAATTCCTGTTCTTATGGCTCTACCGAATCCCTGGTTTCCTTCGTGAGATGCAAGCTTTACGCGGTTGTCTTTTTCTGACATGGCTCGTGTTATAGAAGCAGTTGTATCGGTAGATCCATCATCTACCAGAATGATTTCCCAGTTCTCTCCTACAATTCTGTTGAGAACAGCCTGAGCACGTGAGATCATGTACTCAACATTCTCTTCTTCATTGAATGCGGGAAAAAACAGGCTTAAACCTTCGTTTGAGATTGGATTGCCCCCCTGTATTTGAAGTGTTTTCAAAAGGGGAATATTAGCCTAAAAATGTTTTTCTACAACCTGCAGATATACTCAGGAGGCCACTGTGTGAAGAATTTGCGCAGAAACCACATTCTCAGCCGATTCCATCATGTCAAGTTCAAGCAGTTTTCGCATTTCCCTGAGTATACTGTTTTCTTTAATTCTTACGATATCAGCAGCTTCTGTGGCCTTGATAAACATGCAACCCTCAATTCTTGCTCTTGTGCAATTTTCTATTCTGAACAGTACTGGCTTCAGCAGCCCGTTTCCAGTGAGATAAAACATTCCCGATGCCAGTATGACAGCAGCAGCCCTGGTGTCTGTATTCAGAACCAGTGCTGTTGATTTTCTTCCTGGTCCTTCTTCAATTGCGCCCCAAACAGCATCTGCGCTGTGGTCTCCTTTTTCAGTCTGAACAGTCCATCTGTTTCTCATTATTTTCACCTCCGCATCAAGTATATGCAATTCCATACCCAATGTAAACACCTGTTTACCTTGCTTCTAAAAACTTGGGGGAACACATTATGCGATCCCCCATCAGTATAAGTATCAGAATCAGTTTCCTGTTTTTACCATTCTTAGGATATCTGATTTTCCGTTTCCTGAGATTCTTACCATGTATGTGCCTGCAGGATCTGTGGAGGCATTCCATGAAAATATTCCGTTACTAACAGAACCGGTATGAACCAGTCTGCCCCGAATATCAAATATCTCAACTACAGCTCCATCAGAATATCCGTCGGCGTTTACAACTGCAATAGACTGGAATGGGTTTGCTGCAGGGAATATTGGATTCTGTTCTGTGAATTCACCTGTTGTTTCAGAGATGGAAGTAGTTATGTCCAACTTGTATATCTTGTCATTTCCTGGATCGCTCACCCATAGATAACCGTCAGGATCCATTGCAAGACCGGCAGCCGCAGGGATAGTTGTTCCCATAACGTAATTTGTAACAGCTCCGCTTGTGTTGTAACAAATAACGGGACTATCGGATTCATCCCTGGCTACCCAGACACCAGTGGCGGAATAAGCAATATCGTACACTGCAGGCTGAAGGCCGGGGAAATCAGTAGAGGTCATGTACTGACCGGTTGAAGAACCTGAAACGGGATTGTATTTATGAACTGTGTAAAGATTGGTACCGTAAGCATTGCCAAAAGCGTAAAGAACTGACCCGCTGAAGCTTGCACCCGTCACCGACGAGTATAAAGTACCGCCTCAACAGTATGCGTCAAAGTTACCCTGGTACGCTCCTGCCGGGTTGTATTTGTAGATCTTGCCGTAAGAAGTGCTGCTGTACATGGCAAGGTAGACTAATCCGTTACCGTAGGCAAGACCACCAGGAACAGGATTATAGGAGGATGTTTGATCTGTGACATAAAAAGATGAAAGCACTGCACCGTTGTCAGGGTTGATCTCGTACACATTCTGAGTTGTTCCATCAACAGCCCACAAACTGCCACCGCCGTATGCAAGTCCTGTGATACCCGTGTCCGGTGCGTCAAAAGTTTCCAAAACTGTGGCTGCAAACACAATTGCAGGAGCCATCATAATAAATCCAAGCAACTTCATAAATACCCCTTTCTTCATTTGTTACAAGATTGGTGTATTATTTCAAGTACCGTTTCATGAGTCAAGTCTGTCTCTTAGAAGGTATATGAGCTCCAGTGCCTTGCGTGGAGTCAGGCTGTCTGGTTCCATCTTTCTTATCTCTTCAAGAACGGGATGTTCCGGGTTTGCAAGAGGCAGTGTCATCTGACCTGTAGCATCGCTTTTGCTTGATGGCAGAAGATGCTTGCCGGATTCAAGATCATGGAGTACTTTTTTGGCTCTTCGTAGCACAGTGGATGGTACGCCGGCCATGGCGGCAACATGAATTCCATAGGATCTGTCAGCAGAGCCTTCCTCAACTTTATAAAGAAATGCGATCCTGTTTCCAGTTTCCCGAACAATTACATTTGCATTGTCACAAAGAGGCAGTCTGGACGCCAGGGCTGTAAGTTCATGGTAGTGTGTGGCAAAAAGAACCATTGGCCTATGTTCACCATTGTCATGAAGATACTCCAGCATAGCCCATGCTATAGAAAGGCCGTCGTATGTGCTGGTTCCTCTTCCAACTTCATCAAGAATAGCAAGGCTGTATTCAGTGCTTCCGTTAAGCAGAGACGCCGCCTCTGCCATTTCCACAAGAAATGTTGACTGCCCGCGGGTAAGACGATCACCTGAACCGATCCTTGTGTATATCCTGTCTACAGGACTGAATTTCATTGATTCCACCGGTACAAATGATCCGCTCTGCGCAAGTATCACAAGTAGTGCAGCCTGCCTCAAGTAGGTGGATTTTCCCGCCATGTTGGGTCCTGTGACCAGAAGGATCCGTCTCTCTCTGTTCAGGAATACATCGTTGGGAACACACTCTCCCCTGGGAAGCAGATCCTCCAGCACGGGATGTCTTCCCTCCACGATCTCAAGAGCAGGATCACTGGAGAGTTCAGGTCTTGTCCATCCTTTTTCAGCAGCGGTATTCGCAAGTGAACATAGAACATCCAACTCTGAGATACTGCGGCCTGCCATTTTTACACGTCCGACACGCGAGGCTATCTCTTTAAGAAGATCACTGAATATTTTTTCTTCAAGAATTGCAATGTTTTCGTCTGCATGGAGGATCTTCTCCTCCATTTCCTTCAACTCGGGTGTGATGAACCGTTCCCCACCAACAAGGGTCTGCTTTCTTATGTAATAATCAGGTACAAGATGCTTGAATGAGTTTGAAACTGAAAGATAATATCCGAATACTTTGTTGTACCCGACTGAGAGTTTTGTAATACCGGTTTCAGTTCTCTCCCTCTCCAGCATCTTTTCCATCCAGGCCCTGCCGCCGGCTTTCACCGTTCGGAGGTTATCAAGTTGATCTGAAACGCCGTCTCTAACGTAACCGCCATCAGAAATTCTTGCAGGAGGATCGTCTGTAAGAGTTTTGTTGATCTCGTCGGCAATATCTGCAAGTGAATCCATGTGCATGACTTCTTTAAGAAGGATTGAAACAGATCCTGAAAGTATTTCCTTGATACGGGGAATAAGAGATGCTGTCTGCTGTATTGATCTCAGATCTCTCGGTGTGGCCCTGAGGGTTCCAAGCTTACCACCCTGCCGTTCCAGGTCTGTGGCATTCTCAAGAATACTTCTAATATGAACATGCAGTCCTGTTGCTATCAGGTCTTCAATTGCCGCATGTCTATTCTGTATGAGAATTCTATTCATAGGCGGAGAGATCAACCATTGCCTCCAGAGACGACCTCCACCGGCAGTCCGGGTTCTGTCTGTTCTATCGGCCAGAATAGCTTCTTCCTCCCCCGGCGGGGAATCAACTATTCCCAGAGCTCTGGAACTGGATCTGTCAATAACCAGATAATCATTCTGCCTGTATACACCTCTGAAATCAAGGTGAGAAACAGTGGATCTCTTTGTATGGCCAATGTATGTGAGCAAAGCACCAAGGGCAGAAAGAAGAGAAGGGCTGTCTGCGAGACCGAAACCCTGGGCAGCGGACTTTCCAAAGATATGGGTTATCTCCCTCTCTCCTGAATGAGGATCAAATTTCCAGCTTTCCAGAATTGTTGTCTCACATCCATCGGGGATTGTGATCTGTATGTCTTCCGACACCACAACCTCTCTCGGGGCGGTTCTTGCCAGTTCAACGGTCAGTTGAGATGCTTTTAACTCGGTTGCTCTGATGTCTCCTGTGGACACATCACACAACACAAGAGCTGCCCGGCCCCCAATAACTGAAACCGATGCAAGAAGAGCGGTAGAGCGTTCATTAAGAGCGGAACCGCTAACAAGGGTTCCCGGTGTAACTATTTCAACCACATCTCTTTTAACCAGACCTTTGGCCTTCTTCGGATCTTCAATCTGTTCACAAACCGCTACTCGACAGCCTGCACGTATTAATTTTGTGAGATAACCGTCGAGAGCATGGTATGGAAAACCTGCAAGAGGAATACCCTCTCCTGTTTCTTTGTTCTTCTGCCTTGCTGTAAGTGTTATTCCAAGAATCGACGCTACTTTTCTGGCATCATCCAGGAATGTTTCGTAGAAATCTCCCATTCGAAACAGCAGTACAGAATCCGGATAATCCTTCTTCATTGCAAGATACTGCTTCATCATAGGGCTGCTCATTGAACCAGACACATAGCCTCCTGGAACACCTCTCTGGGAACAAGCATTTTTCTGCACTGTTCATCTCCGGCGGTGCACTTCTTTCCACCGTGCCTGTGACATGGTCTGCAAGGCAGAGGATTTACCATGAAAATTCCATTGAAATTCTCCTTCCAGAACCCCAGTGCAGGTGATGTGGACGTGAAAACAACCTGCACAGGCACACCAAGCGCCATGGCAAGATGAGCCGGGCCGGAATCCGGTGAGATAAGGAGATCAAGTTTCTCTATCCTGTTCATCAGCCGAGAGATCCCACCCTCTCCTGCTACATTGCAAACATTTCTATATCCACACTGTTCAACTACCTGCTCTGCGAGAAGTCGATCCTCAGAATCTCCCAGAATGAGCACCTGAGCATCTTTAACATCACAGAAAAGGCGAGACAGTTCTGCTATAACTCCCGGGGGGATTGATTTCATAGACCATCTTCCCCCTGCTACAATACCAACTGTAAATCTATCATGTTCAGGATATTCAAGCCTTGTAAGAGCAGAGGCGGGATTTCCCAGATCCGACCATGTACGCAGATATTCCTCTGCTCTCCACGGAAGGGTGATCCCTGCGCCAAGAAGTACTTTTCTTCTCTGTCGGCGACTGAAACAGAACCTCTTGACATTCGGTTTCCCTGCCAGAGCAAGTTTTGTGGTAAGATTGTTCTGGAGGTCAACAATGGTTGAGAAATTCTCTGAAAGCTTTCTCAGTTCCCTCCAGCTTCCGGAGAATGGAATCGGCTCAATATTTCCCGGGATTCTTTGTATTACCGGTTCATATGCTGCTCTGGAAATGAAACTGACCGGTTCAGTTTCCGCCATGGAAACAGCTGTGCCGGAAGCAAGAATAACATCTCCCAGAGAATGCAGTCTGATGAGAAGGTTTTTTACCATTCTAGAATTGCATCTTCCATAGGGAATAATACTTCCCCTGCAAATCAAGTAGAGTCTCGTGTGTTCCCTCTTCAAGTATTCTGCCATCCTCAATGTACAGAACCCGAGTGGCTTTCTTGATGGTGCTTAACCTGTGAGCAATCACAAGAGAAGTTCTGCCTTTGACCAGTTTGTCTATAGCCTGTTGAACAAGTTTTTCACTCTTTGTATCAAGAGCACTGGTGGCTTCATCGAAAATGAGAATTGGCGGATCCTTGAGAACTGCCCTGGCGATGGCAAGTCTCTGTCTTTGTCCTCCGGAAAGGGTAACTCCTCGTTCACCAATCACAGTGGAGAATCCCTGGGGCATTTTCTCTATAAACTCCAGAGCATGAGCAACCCAAGCCGCTTTTCTGACCAGCTCTATTGAAGTATCTGAATCCCCATAGGCTATGTTGTTGAATACAGTGTCATTGAATAAAACAGTCTCCTGGGTAACAACCCCAAGCTGGCTTCTGAGCCCACTTATGGACAATTTTCTGATGTCGATACCGTCAAACAGGATCCGTCCTTGATCCGGGTCATAAAATCTGGGGATCATGTCTGCAAGAGTGCTCTTTCCACCTCCACTGGGACCCACAAGAGCAACTATTTCACCTGTACTTATTTCAAGGTTGATATTTTTGAGGACTGGTTTCACTGGATCATACCCAAAGGACACATTCTCAAATCTGATGGATCTGCACAGTTTCTCCGGAACAATCGCAGAACGATACTCGACGATTGCAGGGGGTGTATCAATGATCCCAAAAACTCTCTCGCCTGCTGCAAGCCCAGCCTGTATGGAAGCATAAGTCTTGCTGATTCCCTTTGCGGGATTCATCATACTAAGAGCTGCAGCAAGAAACACCATGAATTTCCCCGGTGACATACCGGTGCCGTCAATCACTGCATTTCCACCGTACCACAAAATTACACCTGCCGCTACAGCTCCCAGAAATTCTGTCATCGGGCCTGAAAGAGCTTTCATGCGTCTAAGAGAAATTTCGTATTTTCTGTGGGCATTTACGCTTTTTAGAAATCTTTTTTCCTCAAAAGCTTCCATTGCAAATGCTTTTACCACTCGTACTCCGGTAATGGTTTCAGTGAGAAAACTTGCAAAATCAGCCATTTTTTCCTGAGATCTGTGGCTTTTTCTTCTGAGACTCTTACCCAGAAGAAGTATTAGAGCCATGCTTGGTGGAAGTACTGCTATTGTCACCAGAGTGAGTTGCCAGGATACCCACAAGGTAATGAAAAAGTAGACCGCCAAAAGAAAGAATTGTCGAACAAGGGTAATAAGAGATTGTGTGACAGTTCTCTTTATCCTCACAACATCTGCTGTAATTCTCGTTGTCAGCTCTCCGGAACGACTTCTGGCAAAGAACCCAAGATCCAGCTTTAGAAGATGAGCGTAAACTTTCACCCGGAGGTCCCTTAACATACCTTCCTCAACATGGGCAATGAAGAATGTCTGCAGAAAGAATGCAATGTTTTTGATAAGGATCAGAGAAACAATGGTTATTATCACTGCAAGTAGAGCCTGCGAAGGAGAAGATATGTGTATTCCTTCAAGGAATGCACCAGGTATAGCTTTTGCATTTTCAAGGATCGATGAGGTGTCTCCGCTGAGAACTGAGCTCTTGAATTCATCCAGTCTGGGCATAAGTGTCTGTGACATTGCCTGTTCAAAACTCAGCTCAGAGTCAGTATCTGCACCTGTACCAAACACATCATCAAATATGGGAAGCAGCATGGCCAGAGTGGCACCACTTGATGCAGCAAATATCAGAGCGAAGAAAAGCGCAAGCGCAACCCGTCCTCTGTAGGGCCTGGCCATGGAAAGTGTTCTAAGGAATATGTTGTTCTTCATAATGCCTATTCTGCCGAAACAGATGCCGTCAGGTCAACCTTGGAACATATCTGGCCCTACAGGGTAGATATGCTTAGATTACACAAGACACGGAGGTAGCATGCTAAGGACAAGTGTTTTGAAGAAAAATAACGAGAAAGATCCACGCACAGATTCTCAATTGATGATAGATCTCTGTGCAGGTGATGAAAATGCGTTCAGTCACGTGGTTAAAAGGTTTCAGCGACCTCTTTTTTCACATCTTATCCGTATGCTGGGTAACGAAGAAGACGCTGAGGAACAGCTTCAGATGACTTTTTGCCGGGTGTACAGATATCGAAATAATTATGATCCCGAGCGTCCTCTTATCACCTGGGTGTACACTATTGCCAGTAACCTGGCCAAGAAAGAGTGGAGAAGACGTTCTCGCTGGTCCATGGTTTCACTTGAGAAGGTTGTTCTTCAAGGTTCACACAAAATGACACCTCATTACCGTGAAGGCAGACGAGAACTGGGCGCCAGTATTGAAGAGGCTGTGAACGAATTGCCGGAACACTACCGCGAACCATTTATGCTCAGGGAAAAGCAGGGGCTTTCTTATGAGGAGATATCCGAAGTTCTTGGAATTAAGATCGGAACAGTTAAATCTAGAATCAACAGAGCTCGCGCCAGCCTTCGTGACTCCCTTGAAGATGTATGGGAGATGTGGAAATGAAATGCAACGAAGCACTGCTTTTAATAGATATTGTTATTGACAAAGAGGCATCTCCTGAAGAAGAGCAGCTTTTGCGGTTCCATGTCAATGGATGCACTTCTTGCAAAAGAGCACTCCTGCTTAGCAAATCGATCAGCGAGAAAGTCGGAGCTCTCGAAGAACCGGAGCCACCTTCTGATCTGATGCATAGCATTCAACGGAGACTTTCCTCCGGAGATTACGACATGTCTCCTTTGAGAGAGAATAAACGTTTCAGGCTTCCTGTCTGGCGTATTGCAGCAGTTATTCCCTTCGCTGCGGCTCTTGTTTTCTTCCTGCATAATTTTTCCGGTGAGGAAGCATCAACCTACGCAAGCAGCAACGAGACCGCCATTGCTCAAGAACCTGCAACTCTGTATGCTCCAGCTCCTGTGGTAGCATATTCACGACCTTCCTCAGTCTCTACATTCTAGAGTATCATGTTCACTGTAGTATTTACCATTCTTTTTTCATCCGGCATCATTCCATCTTTTCTGGATTCTCCAGCGGTCTCTGTAGGCAGACTTGAGGATGAAAACAGGTTTGTGGAAATATGCAGCGGAGTTGCAATTTCCCCTTCGCACGTCGTAACACTATTTGCTTTCACAAACAGTACCGATGTTTTCATAATTGACAGAGGGTCCAGAATTTATCCCGACTCTGTGGTCAGCTTCAGAGATATGGGCCTTTCAATGCTGATTTTTAATGATGATGTATTTCATTCATATGAACAACCAAGAAATACATCCCCTGCGAATGGTGCTGCCCTCATGATCATCGCCGATCATCCCACAGGTCTTTCTGTAGTGCGTACTTTCCCCATGGAGCAGCTATCCGATGGAGCTTTGCTTCTTGCCTCTCCTCCTGAATCAGAACTTATGGGTTCTCCTGTTTTTGACGCTTATGACAGACTTTCCGGTATAGTGACCGGCTCATTTGATCCCGGAGACGGTCGAGGCGAGCTTATGGCTCTACTTCCCTGTAATCTCTGGTATTTCTGGGCGGAAACCCTGCTTGCCGATGCTGGAATGCACACACCAGTTTTTGGGATAACTGCCATGCCGTCTACTTCTGGATTGTCTCCTGTGCAGGGAATTCTGTTGCTTGATGTTGAAGTGAATTCTCCTGCAGATAATTGCGGTCTGGAAGAGGGAGACATAATAATGGAGATAAATGGAGAAAGAGTTTATCATCCCGAAGCGCTGAAAGTTATGATTCTAAATTCCTCTGATGACCTGAATCTCCTGGTACAGAGAGATTCAGAAACAACAGATGTTTTAATCCCAAGTCAGTAAAAGTAAATCACTTAAGTAACAGTGTTACCTTGTTTCCCCACGCCACAAGGGCTGTTTCACAGTCTTCAGACAAGACAACAGTGGGATCAGTCCCGTAATCCTTTGTTTTCCAGGCTATCTCTCCATTTGCCAGACATACCTGAATACCCATACTGGGACACACTGCGTAAATGCAGGATACTATACTGTCGGATGCGGCGGAAATCGGCGTTTCTGCAAACGTGAACATAACCGTTATCATCAGATCTTGAGGAGAGCACAAAGCTACTTCGTTCCACGCATCACTAGAAAGGATTAAATAATCATCCCCTGCACCTGCCAGAAAAAGCAGTGAACCGCCAATATCATTCGTTGCAATTTCTGAAAATCCAGGAATTGAAAGAGACTGGATTCTTCCATCAGAATATCCCAGAACAATCAATCCACTGTAACCCTGAATAAAGGTAACTCCATGAATTTCAGGAGTATGGCTTTCAATAAGGCTGAGGTCTGTTCCATCATGCAGCGCCAGTGAGCCGTCTTCAAGAAGAATAACAGGATTGTTACCACAAACCGTCATAGCTACCGCTGCTCTGTTGAGCTGGATAGTTGAGGTGACTGTGAAATTATCGATCCTGTGGAGTCTATCTGCAGAAGTCACAAAAATTTGAGCTTCTTCACCGATGGTCAAGGCAGTAATCTCCCCATCAAGTGCAGTTTTTCCGTGAATCCTGCCGTGGCGGAGCTCCATGTAGTAAAGAGTATCACCTGAGGCCACAAGACCGTAGTTTCCATCACCGGAAAAAGAAGGAGTCACCTGTATCGAAGCAGGGAATACGGCTTCACCCTCGGGGTAGGTTGGAAAATTCAGCGCGTCTTCTCCCCCGAGAGTGCATGCCGATAGCAGCAGAAAAACGATGATAACCACAGACCTTGTGTTAACGGACAATTGCCATTCTCCTTGTAAATGTTACATCCTCAGTCTGCATGACAACAAAGTATACTCCGGGAGTCAGTTCCGCTGTATCATAATTCAGCACACCTGCTCCAGCTGACAGCAGACCATCCTGAACCGTGCTGATCACTCTACCTGCTATGTCCATAATGCTCACATTAACATGACCGGTTTCCGGAATAGAAAATGTAATACCTGCCGTCCCTCTGACAGGGTTTGGAGTTATTGGATATAGCCCTGCTGCAAAAAATTCATCTCCCTCGATACCGGTTGTGACAACTTCAATAGTGCCTGTAACAGAAGCGTAGTTGTGCAACCTTGCTCCATAATAAAGGCTCTTATCCTCCAGGGCCGTGAAATTAAGCCAGACCTCGCCGGAACTGTTTGTAACCTGCTGCTGGTAAAAAGACTCTGTGTGCAAAGAATGGTTACCAATGCCATCTGTAACTGTAACAACCACACCTTCCACCGGTGAACCACCGGATGTTACCGTGAGGTACAGAGTGTTCTGCCCGGCATTCAAAGCTGCGGGAACATCGAAGTTCAATGCAAATGGTGCACCTGCTGAATCACTGTTTGGAATATCCATGGAGGGATCACCGAACCAGTGATACATCTTTGCATTGTGCAAACCGTTGGCTCCCATGGTCTGTATGATTTCGGCCTGAGTTGCACTGATAGTCTCACCGGCACAGGTGTTTCCTTCGTCGAATATCTCCCAGAAAAGAACCCTCTGCATAAAATTGTTTACCGTGGTTAATGAAGCTTCGCTTGAACCAAGTGTGCCGCTTGTTCCTACGCCGGGGCCGTCCAGCCAGCTTTCGCAGAGACAATTCTGCACCCAGATATGCTCACCATTGTTGCAGCACACATTAAAAACCGGTGGGAAATGAGTATTTGCCAGACCGTAGATGTCACCGGCATTCCAGCCGCCACTCCACTGCCAGGACGACGATGAGCCGTGTCCCCTGTAGTTAACTATTCCCACACCTTCGTAAATTGCGTCTGAAACATCCTGTGGTGTTCCACCCTCCGGAGGATAAACTGTTTCAAATACGATATCAGCAAGTTCGTAATCCCAGGTTCTGACAGCCTCACTGTTTGCGGTATACTTCCCGGGATAGTCTTCCTCATGGGCAGCAAGAACAACACTTGCAGGAAGAGAAGGCTGGCCGCTGATTCCCTGATAACTGATGTAAGACATGGTCTTGGCTGTCTGGTTCTCAATCTGAGAATAGTTGCCGGGATACCTGCCAACGGCAAGATCAGGTAGCTCATCAGAGCTCATCAGGCCATAGTAGAAATCACCAAAACAATAGCCATAATCCTTTGATTCCAGCTGCTGATGACGAGCAGCAATCAGTACGAATCTGGTAATCCCTTCCTGGTATACCTCTTTTATTGCGCTCCTTATCATATAACTGTTAGTTCCTTCATCCAGCTCAATGATGTTCACATGGTGTCCAAGAGAGTTAACCATGGCTAGAAGAGGGGTAACTGAGGCAAGGTTCTCCGGTGGAACTACGCATATGTAAACATCGTCATCTATTGATACCGGTGAAGAATCCACCATGATATTAAGTGCATCATAATTTATGATCCTTGACGCGTGCATGTTTGCAATCTCTGGTCTAACTGCTATCTGGTGGCCTGTGTCCCCTTGAAATTCTACTCTTGCAGTGATGGATGATGCTACCTGAAATTCACCGGTTTCGGCATTCCAGGTAAATGGATTAATTTGAAGAACAACAGTGTTGACTCCAGACCAGTTTCCCTGCTGAGAAAGGTTAACAGTGTTCTGAGGAAAAACACCCTGAAGGTCTGCTGAGATATCCACAAAATAGTATGGGGCTACATCATCATCTGTGTAAAGAGGCTGAACCGGATACGGGATTCCTGTTCCAGCAGAAATCCAGTTGGCGCCCTCAAGGGATACTAAAGGCGTTGTTCCCACAGGGAGACCCACAACAACAGATATCACAGGAAGCTCTGGAGTGCCCAATTCTGCGTCCATGTTCCAGCCGTGTTCAGCCACACTCAGACGGGTGTATTGAGAGAACTGCTCACTGTTGTATCCTGGAATGTCCAATTGAATAACTGCATGATTACCATCGCTTTCAACCAATGTCACTTCGGGAGCTGAACTATAGTCTCCTCCCAGAGATACCCACGAGCTTATCACAGAAAGAAATAGAATCATAACCATATCCATACCTCCAGAATAGAATTTTCTTAATAGATTTCAGCTAACATAACAGATAGAAGAAGAATGTGTTCCAGCTAACTCTCTGTTACTCGAAAGCCCTTTTCACCCTTGCCAGGAACATTTTTCTTCGTATTGGTTTTCTTATGTAATCCAGAGCTCCCAGTTCGTATCCCTTTTCTTCCTTGTCCATACTGTCATTTCCGGTGAGGAATATCAGAGGTGTATCCATATTCTTGCTTTTCAGCGCCTGCAGCATGGTGAATCCGTCAAGTCCGGGCATTTCAATATCTGATAAGATCAAGTCAAAACTGTTTGTTCTGAGAGTTATTATGGCTTCTACTCCATCTGTTGCCTGCTCAACTGTATAACCGGCAGTTTCCAGAAGAATGGATGCAAGATTCCTGAAATCTTCATCGTCATCCACAAGAAGAATGCTTTTCTTTCTGTCTGCGTCTGGATCCACAGTTTTTTCACTGTAATCAATGTCCGAACGACCACTCAGTCGAAGTTCCTCAAGAAGGACATGCCTGTTCACATCACCAAGAAATAGAAGCCCCTGCCTGACTTTCATTATTGCATGATCGGAAAGAAGGAAGACTCCTGCTTTCTCATGAAGCTCAATACGCATGGCGGGAACAGATTCTGCTGTCTTTATTATGTGTGTAACAGAAGGATTGAACCGCATCAGTTCATAAACTCCCTGTCTCCCTGCATAACCGGTAAAATTGCATTTAGGACACCCCTCAGGATGAGGTAGTTCGGTGGGAAGATCATCAGTGAATGGAAGAAGAATCTTTCTTTCCTCAGGAGTGATGGGTTTCATTCTCCGGCATTTCTGACAAAGACTTTTTAAAAGCCTCTGGGCCAGAACGCAGAGCAGGTTATCAGCGGAGTCTTCCCTTGAGATTCCAAGCCTGGCCAGACGAAAAAGAGCTGTGGTTGTGTTTGAGCTGTGTAGTGTAGCCATGGTAAGATGTCCGGTGCTGGCAAGGTCAAGACAGGTTTTTGCACTGAAAGAATCCCTGACCTCCCCCAGGTAAACTATGTCTGGATCCTGCCTGACTGCCGACTTCAACAAGGCTTCAAAAGTAACTCCAGCCCTTTCGTTAACCTGCTGCTGATTAGCATATGGAATTCTGTATTCAACTGGATCCTCTATGGTCATCAGGCTTCGAGATTTAATATCGAGATGTGATATCATGCTGTAGAGAGTAGTTGATTTTCCACTTCCGGTAGGGCCTACAACGATGATCGCGCCACTGGTCTGACTGGAAACCTCATAGAGATCCTTTGACTGCTGTTCTGTCATACCAAGTTCTGTGAGCTCTCGAGGTTTTGCGTAAAGATCCAGCATTCGCACAATAAGACTCTCGCCCTGGGGAGTAGAGGTTGTGGCAAAACGCATTTTGAACGGCTTTCCGCCGATCTTGGCTTCAGCCTGTCCGTCCTGAGGCTTTCTTCTCTCGGCAATGTCCATTCCACCCAGCACTTTGAAACGACTTATAAGAACTGCACCGGTCTTTTTTTTAAGGGTGAACATATCCTTCATGTCGCCATCAACTCGAAATCTAACAAGAACCTTGTCTGTTTTAGGCTCTATGTGAATGTCACTGGCTCCTTCTGTAACTGCAGAAAACAAAATACTGTCGGATATGTATCTGATGGGGAATTGCCTGATATCATCTTCAGACGGTTTTTCCATGATCTCAATGGAACCTGTAAAATCAGCGAGTTCATCTTCATCATCGTCAGCTGTTTTTTCTTCTTCCTCACCAATGTCTTCAAATGTTGAGTCTGATCCTATGGATTCGTCTTTACGCAAAAGAGCATCAATGCAATCCGGACAGGTAATTCCCAGTGTAGGAATTCTTCCCAGAAGAGATTCCAGCATCTCGATCAGTTGAGGTTCATAAGGGTTTGACACAACAAAACGTATCTCCTCGTTCTCCTTTAGAGCAAGAACCCTGTGAGCTTTTGAAAAGGCGGCAGGAAGTATGGCGCTCTCAACAGATTCAGGATCAATGTAAGGATAATTAGGAAGATGAAGATAGGACGAAAGCAGCTTTGCTGTTTCAATGCTGTCAAGACCAATATCAGCAGTTTGTCTATACATATCCTTTGGCTGAGACAAACTCAGAGTGGCAGTGTCTTCTCTGGAAAGGATTGAATTTGCTCTTAGGAAATCAATAAAACCCTGATATTCCTGCAACCTTCCAGGCGATGCGGGGCTGTCCAGCCTGTTCCATTTTTCTGCACTTGAAAGGACTTTCTTAACTTTGGCTATGAGCGTTCTTCTGTTTAGTTCTGATTTGGGAACGAAATCAGCCACTCCTGCATTTAAAGCATCCCTTCTTGTTTCATCATCTGCCCTGCTTGTGATCATTATCACCGGGATTCTGGACAGGAGCCTGTCAGACTGAAGAGTAGCACAGAATTCAAGCCCGTTAATACCAGGCATAAGAAGATCAAGAAGAATTACTGAGATCTGGTCTTCCCGAAAGATTTTCAACGCAGAAGCAGCACTCTCAGCAGTTAAAGTATTGTAACCTGCCTTGCCGAGGATATGGGAAAGAAGAAGTCTGGTGTCCTGGTCATCATCGATGATAAGTACTTTGTGGTCAGTCTTCATCAACATATTCAATACGAACCGTATCCAGGTACTTCTCGAGTTCATCGATACCGGAGAGAATAGCAGCACTTTTCTGAGATTTAGCTGCGATTTCCATAACAGCTCCGAGCTGCGTGATCTTATCAAACCCGTAACCGCCTCCGGAGCCCTTCATACTGTGAGCCAGTCGCTGTGCTTCTGAATAATCAGAATCCTGAACAAGTTTTCGGATCGTTATCACATCTCCCCGCCTGTTTTTCAAATATCCAGGAATAAGAGGTTCAAGGTCTGCGGGAACAAATGCGACAGGACCATTGCCCTTATCACCGGGTGATTCAGGTGAGATTTTCTCCCGCTCCGGATCTTGAACTAACAACTCTAACGGATGATCTGTCAGCTCGGGAAGTCCCTGCCGGGGGCCCATGATCTTAATCAGTTCATCCAGTTGTCTCACCAGATCTAATTTTCTTACAGGTTTTGGAATGTGAATATCGCAACCGGCATCAAGACACTTTTCGACCTCTTCACGAAGTGCGTGAGCTGTTAAAGCTGCAATGGGTACATGTTCGCTCATAGAAACAGATTCATGGGCTCTGATAGATCTTGTTGCCTCATACCCATCCATTACGGGCATCTGCATATCCATCAGGATCAGATCAAAATTTTTCTGCAAAAAGAGATCAAATGCCTCCTGTCCGTTAACAGCAACGGTAATATCCCAGGGATACATCTCAGTGTAGTTCAAAATAAGAAATCTGTTGTCCGGCGAATCCTCAGCAAGTAGAACAGAAAGCTGCATTTTCTCAATAGAATAACTGTTATCGGATGCTACGGAATGCTGTTCCCGGGATAAGGCAGGAGCAACACCGTTCAGAATAGATTGAATATTATTGCTGAGTAAGTATCTGCGCACTGGTTTAAAAATATAATGCTCCATACCAGAAATTCTGCATTGCTCAATCTGCGAATTGCTGTCACAACATGTCAGCATCATAATTACATTGCTGGTACCCACGGAGCAATTTTGCATGTTTGTGACAATGTCAAGACCATTCATGTCAGCCATATTTATGTCAAGAAGAACAATGTCATACTCTGCTTCATTAACTTTCTCAAGTGCGTGGCGACCACTTGCCACCAGCTCAACCACAGCACCCCAGCTTTCAAGCATCTCTCTAAGGTTTTCTCCAGCTCCTGGGCCATGGTCGACTACAAGAATACGTCTACCGGAAATGTCAGGGAAATCGATATGATCAGGTATATCGCATGAAGGAGCTTCCGGCAAATTGATAAAGAATGAGAATTCACTTCCTGAACCAACTTCGCTCTTGACAGTTATCTTCCCACCCATGAGTTCAACAAATTTAGTACAGATTGCAAGCCCGAGCCCGGTACCACCATACCTTCTGGTATGAGACGAGTCTGCTTGTGTAAAACTCATGAATATTGCTTCCACTTTTCCTTCTGGAATACCAATTCCTGTGTCGGAGACGGAGAAACTCACCCTGCCCGGGTCGAGAGACTTAACAGAAACAGAAATATCCCCTTTGTCGGTAAACTTAATCGCATTGCCTATAAGGTTTGTAAGTACCTGTTTTATTCTGGAAGGATCACCTTGAACCCATACAGGTGTTTCAGGATGAATTCCACAGTTCAGATCAATTCCTTTTTCATGAGCTCGCAGAGCCAGGGTCTCACAGGTTTTCTCAACCTCTTCATAAAGATCAAACGGAATATTCTCAAGTTCAATTCTTCCGGCCTCCACCTTTGAAATATCCAGAATATCATTTATGAGAGATAGAAGATTGTCGCTTGCATTCCTGCTTACCCTTAAATAGTTTTTCTGTACAGAAGTCAGATCTGTTCCCATGAGAAGGTCGTTTGTTCCTATGATTGCGTTAAGTGGAGTTCTGATCTCGTGGCTCATATTGGCAAGAAACTCTGACTTTGTTCTTGTGGCATTGAGGGCTTCTTCACGAGCCTCGATGAGCTCCAGCTCGATCATCTTTCTTTCAGAGATATCCCGCAATATTCCAGTTGCGTGCCACCCTCCGTTCAGGAAAAATGATGATACTGAAAGTTCAACAGGAAAAGTGGTTCCATTCTTCCGTCTGCCTTCCATCTCAACCACCCTGCCAACCATTATCCCTTTACCGGTTTCCCTGAAATGACTAAAACCCATTTCAATCATTTCCCAGTATTGCTCTGGAGCGATCAAATGGTGAAGCTTCTCACCGATCGCCTCAGATCTCTTATAACCAAACATCAGTTCAGCTGAAGTATTGAAAAAGGTTATAAGCCCCTGAGAATCCATTATTATCACGGCATCCTGAGCTGATTCTGTGATAGCACGGAACTTGATCTCATTTTCTCTGAGCAATCCCAGAATTGAATCCCGGTGAGAGAGATCGGTGTAGACCCCCACTGCTCCCTGGTTTTCTCCGTTGATAATTATGGGTGCAACTGAAACAAAAACCTTTTTCTCCTGTTTGAGTTTCCCGTGTCTTGTGCATTCCACTCCACGAATCACCTGTCCGTTGATCACAGCCATTGATGATATCTCATTATCTCCGGTTTCCGTGCCAACCAGTCCATCCAGCTGCTGCCCAAGGGCTTCATCAACCGTCCAGTCAAACAATTCAACCGCTTCCTTGTTCCAGCTAGTAACTTTGCCCAGATCATCAATTGTGATCACAGCATCCGGAACGCTTTCCACAACCTCGCGGAAATACAGGCTCTGTTTCAGGATCTCTTTCTCAAGTCTTGTCTCGTCACTGATATCCGAAAGGATTCCTTCGTAAGAACTGGGAAGTCCTGCCTTATTTAAGACAACGTGCAATGAACCACTGGCTGTGAAAACCTCTCCATCTTTCCTGAGCATATCAAAGATGAAATCTTTGACCCCTCCATCCTGACCAAGTTTATAGAGCAATTTATCCCGCTGCACGGTATCAGCAAAATAATTGAAGATTGATTTCCCAAGAACCTCGTCTCGGGTATAACCACTAAAACTTAGTATTGAAGGCGTTACATTAACTATTATTCCATTAGTTGATATCTTGCAGTAAAGATCATCCATCTCATCAAATATTCTATGGAGTTCATCATTATCAGATTTATCATTCCCACCATTATGGGTATATATCCTGAACAGAATGCCGTTGTTTTCCAGGTTTCTGGTCTGAATATCAGCACCTGAATCAATAATCTCTCTGAGAGCATCTGCAGCAGTATTACCTATAAGATCGGAAGCTTCTCTGTTGAGAACAAGGCAGATTGCATTATTTACTTCTATGATTTCATCATTTTTAGCAGTGGCTATTAGAACAGAGACTCCAGCATCACTCAGAATCTCTAAAAGAGCTGCTGAAACAGGTTCTTCATTCGATTTCCATCCCGGCAAATCTGAAAGTGGCATGGTTTACCCTTCTCTATCTGTAAACCCGATAGCCTCCTTGACCAGTTTGGAAAGAGAACCGGCGCTGAAGGGTTTACGAAGAAAGCCCTGTAGTTTAAGGCCACCGAATCGTCTTCTTATCTCTTCTTCTCCATACCCGGTAGTAAGAATGATGCCCAGATCCGGAGCAGATCTCCTAAGCTGTTTGAATGCCTGCATTCCGTCCAGTCTTGGCATTACAAGGTCGAGAATCACACATTTTATTTTATCTTTATTCTGTTCATAGATGCCGAGAGCTTCAATGCCGTCGCAGGCAGTGAGTACTTCATACCCATCTCTGGAAAGAATTTGTGTTCCGATTCTGCGGATGATCTCTTCATCATCCACAAAAAGAACAGCCATACTGCTGCTGGTTTTATTCTTCTCTGGTGAAACGGCACTTATGACATGTCTGATATCCTTTAAAGCTTCATTAAGCTCGGAAGACATTACGCCGGTGCTCTGAGTTGCAACAAAGGCGATCCTTCTTTCCGCCCTTCCCAGCTTTTCTACCAGGACATCTGAGATCACAATTGCTCCTTCCTGTCGTTAAACCCCGGAGTAATTATTAAGACTTCAGAGAAATATCGCAAGTGGTCATCTAATCTTGAGAAATGGATTATTTCGGATCTCCTCTTCCATGGTTGAAGACGGTCCATGCCCAGGATAAACAACAAGTTTTTTATCATAACCTGATACTATCAGCTTCAGTGTTCTTTTCATTTTCTCAGGCGAACTCTGTGGAAGATCTGTCCTTCCTATGGATCCGGCAAACAAAGTGTCCCCTGTGAACAACAGGCCGTGTCCTTCGATACAGATAGAGCCTCTGGAGTGCCCTGGAGTATGCTTTATTGAAAAAGTAAGACTGCCAATGCTGATCTTATCTCCATCCTCAAGCAACCTGTCCGGATGTGGAGGCTGCTGAATCCGGAATCCCCACTCCCCTGCAACTGCAGCTGCAGAAGACATTATTTCCAGGTCATCAGAATGAATCATAGTCTTTGGTTTGAAACGGCTTATCAGTTCGGCCGCTCCCCCAACGTGATCAAAATGCCCATGGGTATAGATTATTGTGTCTATTTCAGTAAGGTCATTTTTTATCAAAGAAGGATCGCCACCCGGATCAATTACCAGAACTGCTCCGGTTTCAGGGCATTTCACCTGGTAACAATTTGTCTGAATCTGACCAACTACTACTGTTTTTACAAGCGGTTTAATCACGGGCT
>JAOZRM010000153.1 GCA_029940175.1 Candidatus Sabulitectum sp.
ACAGATAATGAATGACTGTGTAAGTGGAGAAGGAACAAAAATCTGGAACTTCGTCAATATCTATGGATGTGAAATTGGCAAAGACAGTATGGTTGGATGCTTCTGTGAAATTCAGAAGGGTGTCAAGATTGGCGATCGCACCCGGATTCAGAGTCACACGTTTATCTGTGAGCTTGTTGAAATTGGCAGCGACTGCTTCATCGGCCATGGAGTAATGTTCATAAATGATGTTTATCCTCCACAGCCTGACCCTTCAGAGTGGAAGAAAACTGTGATTGAGGATGGAGCCAGTATTGGGTCCAATGCAACAATCCTTCCAGTGAGAATCGGCAAAGGTGCAATTATAGGTGCCGGTGCCGTTGTAACAAAAGATGTACCTGACGGGGCAGTTGTCTCAGGCAACCCTGCCTCTTTCATGAGATATCGCAATGACAAAAACGGGGAGTAATAGCTTTTGAGATCAAGGATATACAGAGTAATTCCAAAAATACCCGATAAACTCGGAGATCTGAAGAGGATCGCAGAAAATACCTGGTGGAGCTGGAACAAAAAGGCAATTGATCTTTTCCGGTCCATGGACCAGGACTTATGGGAAACAACACACCACAACCCCACACTGCTACTGGGTAGAATAAATCAGACCAGGCTGGAGGAGTTATCTGAGGATCCAGTATTTCTTGCTGAGCTGGAAGAAGTATCCGGTCAGATGAACGAATATCTTGCCCGTCCCACCTGGTTTCAGAAACACCACTCAGGTGCTGTTACTCAAGGAGAGGTGATAGCATACTTCTCCGCAGAATTCGGTCTTCATGAAAGCTTGCCTATTTACTCCGGTGGTCTGGGTATTCTTGCAGGTGACACACTGAAAAGCACAAGCGACCTTGGTCTGCCTGTTGTGGGTATCTCCATGCTCTACAGACTGGGATACTTCAATCAATACCTTAACAGCGATGGATGGCAGCAGGAAAGTTACTCCGTAAACGACTATTCAAACATGCCTGTGGAAAGAGTAAAAGACTCAGACGGAAACGCAGTAACAATTATTGTTCCAATGGGCAAGGAAAGAATACTTGCAGCTATCTGGGAGATTAAAGTTGGGCGAGTGAAGCTCTATCTGCTTGACACCAATCTCCCGGAAAACACTCCTGAAAACCGTGAGATCACAGGGCAACTGTACGGTGGAGACAAGGAAATGAGGATCCGCCAGGAGATCCTTCTTGGGGCAGGTGGCATCATGGCCCTGAGAGCAATGGGTCTCACTCCTGTGGTTAGACACATAAACGAAGGGCACTCGGGATTCCTTATTGTTGAGATGATTGCTCACTGCATTGAGACCGGGCTCTCGTTCGCAGAAGCCAGGGAAATGGTTACTGCAGGCAATGTATTTACTACACACACACCTGTACCCGCAGGTAATGAAGAGTTCCACCACGATCTTGTTCTCAAGTATCTCAGACCATACCTGGACAGGGTCGGCTTGAACAATCAGACATTTCTGCAATTCGGCAGTCAGCCCTCGTCCCACAATTTCTCCATGACAGTTTTTGCATTGAATTTTTCCCGTAAGGCTAACGGTGTAAGCAGACTTCACGGTGAGGTTTCCAGAGATATCTGGCGGAATGTCTGGCCAAGACTGCCTGAGAGTGAGATTCCAGTCGGGCACGTAACAAACGGAGTTCACGAAGATACCTGGGTATCAGGAGAGATAAGAAGACTTCTCCTGCGATATGTGGGAAACACATCACCCAAAAACCCCGGGAATGAGAATTTCTGGAACAAAATAGATAGAATTCCCGACTCTGAATTGTGGAGAGCCCATGAAAGACTCCGTGCACGCCTGGTGGGGTATGCAAGAAAAAAGTGGGCTGTGCAGCTTGAAAGCATGGGAATCAGGGGTCTTCCTCAGCAGAATATGCCTGTTCTTAACCCAGATGCTCTTACAATAGGCTTTGCCAGGAGATTCGCCACATACAAAAGAGCCTCACTGCTTCTCAGCGATCTGGACAGGTTGACAGCTCTGCTCAATAACAAAGAAAGACCAATTCAGGTGATCTTTGCCGGGAAAGCACATCCACACGACAATGGAGGAAAGGATCTGATCAGAGAGATCTTCCATGCCTCACTGAGCAAAGACCTGTACGGTAAACTTGTTTACCTGTCTGATTACAACATGGACATGGCCAGGCACATGGTACACGGAGTGGATATCTGGCTCAATACTCCAAGGATCCCAATGGAGGCAAGTGGAACCAGTGGTATGAAAGCAGCTATGAACGGAATTCCACATTGCAGCGTTCTCGATGGCTGGTGGGCAGAGGGTTACCGACCAGACAGGGGCTGGGCTATCGGCAACGGAGAGACCTATGCAGATCCTGCGGTGCAGGACAGAATAGAAGCAAAAGCACTCTACGACATGCTGGAAAACATGGTAGCTCCACTATTCCATGACAGAGGAAACGGTGGTATTCCCACTGGCTGGACCACAATGATGAAGGAGTCCATGCACATGGCGCTTTCTGAGTTTAACACAAACAGAATGGCTGCCGAATACACAAACAACTACTATATGCCTGCCTTGAGTTTTTCAAGATCACTAGGTTTGAATAACATGGAGGGAGCCCGAGAACTGGCTAACTGGAAAGAAGCCGTACGGGAAAAATGGCATGGAATTAGTATTGAAGGTGTTGATCCCCGGGAAACAGGTGAAACCCTCACTGTGGGTGACACAATAGAGGTAACTGCAAGGCTCAGAGCCCCAGGGCTGAGTGCAAGCGACCTCTCGGTTGAAGCTCAATTCGGAGAGGCTTCAGGTGATGACTGGTTGTCCGGCAGAACCTCAACAATCCTGGCATTTAACCGTGAAGAAAACGGAATGCTTTGTTTTGAAGGTTCTATCTCCTGCAAAGAAGCGGGAAAATTCGGTTTTACCGTAAGAGTATTACCCGCTCACCCAAAGTATGGAAGGGTGGTTGAACCCGGTCTTGTTCACTGGTGGGAATAAACGTATACGCTTCCGGAATTTTTGGTAAGAACTATCATGATCTGGCCGTCCTGCGTTGAGAAGGCCAGATCAGGTTCAACTATATCAATATTAGTATTAAGCCGGACGAGCTGGTTCCACACTGCCTAGAGGGAGTTCTCATAAATATGAGCCCTTCTTGGATTATCGCTAAGAACAATGATGTAGCTGTTGTCCAGTGATGAGAAAACCATCTCTGCGTAGTTGAAGCAGAATAATGATGGAGCGAAGATCATGTTGTCACTGTTAAGCACAGAAATCCGATTGTCAGATCTTCTTGGAGCAAGTACAACATCAGTTCCCGGCATGAGAAAGCAGAATTTGTAAGGATTAATGCTTTCAATAACATCCAGAGTTGACTTCGTTTCTCCATCAAACAGATAAACTCTGGGATTAATCGTGTACTGATTGAAAACCACAACATTGCCGCTGGTGTTGTATAGAAATGGACCGCATCTTTCAGGAAGAGGAATTGAATCTATTTTTGCAAGTGACGAAACATCAATCTCAATTATGTAGGATTTAGCTGAGTTGTTTAACAGAAGCCTGCTGCCGTCAACAGAAAGAGCTGCCCTGCCAATGGGCCACTCAGTTGCGTACTCACCTTCTACAGCACCGGTGGTGGCATTGATCTTTCTTACCAGCCATTCAGGGCCAAAAAAACAAATGAGAAGAGATTCCCCGTTATCCACAGGAAAAATAGAGGTTACCGTGGACTCACTCTGGTGGAGGAGTTGGGGTGAACCGCCGCCGAATAGGGGTAAGCGATATATTTCATAGGAATCATCTGTCGAGATAAAAAGCGTTTCTGTAAATTCATCAAAGCAGGATTTTCCCGGAGAGAATCCAAGCAGCAGAGTGTCCATCTCTGCGGGTTCTTCAGGAATGGCAAGGTTAGGATCCGAAGCGGAAAATGAAATCATCATCTGTTCAAGTGCGTCAAGGATATACACCCGACCCTGGTAACAAAAACCATCGGTGAATTGTGCTGGGATCAATGCATATCCAACGTATTCAGACGGGTAATCAGGGTTCTCGTATTGTGCCGGACCGGCTGGTACCAGAGCATCCACGCAACCGGAAGAAAGGAAAAGCAGAAAAAGAGATGAAGTCAGCAAAGTACAAAGTTTGGTTGCTCTCAAGTTACTCTCCTTTGATAAATACGGTTACGCGACCGGGTGTAGATGCCCTGGAAACAGTGACCAGATAGTTACCATCCTGGGATGTGCACACAGCTCCAATCCTGGTATCCAGTTCGATAGAAGGAGCAAATATCATGTTCTCCATATTCAAAATGGAAACTCGTTCATGCTGATTACGGGGAAGAATCAGTGTATTAGTCCCGGAAATTCTCGCACTGGCAAGATACGAATTAACAGGTCTGGATCTGTATTCCTCCTCACCGGATACTAGATTAATTTTCACGGCAATTGGATCGCCTGAGGCTGCATCAAGAACAACCAGACTTTTTGAATCTGAGGTAAATGCCATTGTCCCCAATCGCATGGGCAGTAACAAGGTATCCACTGGAGTAAGATCTCCTGCATTAAAAAGGTAGACACTTGTTCTCACAGAATTTCCAACTGCAACAAGAGAGTTGTCAGGGGAAACATTCAAACGTGTTGCAGACCAAGGAATTGACACACTGGCAATCTGAGACCAGTCAGATGTTGAAACAGATTCAACATGCCAGGGTAAGCCCTGTGAACCAAGGTACAATATGCTTCCGTCCGGTGACAAGCACATCGTGCTGATGGAAGATGAATTTGTGTAAACCTTCTGGTAAGTTAGGGTCTCTGTGTTTAAGGAATAAACCTCATCTGAGCTGCTGTGACTCACATAAATCTCGTTACCGGCGGGTGGAGCTACTAGAACACCGGGAGGGAATTTCAGTATAAGTGTATCACAGATCGTGGGATTTACAAGTGCTTTAGACACATCCTTGTACCATATCCTGTTGTTTGCCGGTTCTGATATCCATACAACAGCACTGCCAGGAGCAAAAACCGCAGAGAAGGGATCATGCCCACAGTAAAAGAAACCTTTCATCTGGTTTGCATAGGAAGGGTTTTCATAATCTGCTGTACCAGCGGGATTAACTGACACACAATTTGTCAGAAACAAAATAACCGCAATAATACCAGCCAGACGCATGAGAAATATCACAGACTACCCCTTTCTCTGAAGAACTGCAATATATAGCATCATCCAATCTGAGGGGAGTTATCATTTTGAGAATCTTCATCGCGTGCCTCCTAGTTCTTTCCATTACAGCTTTCGGTGGTACTACTGGAAGATTAGCTGGTGTTGTCTCTGATACAAATGGTGATCCTGTTGTAGGTGCAACAGTAATAATTATTGGCTCAGATTTTGGTACTATGACTGATATTCACGGTGAGTACCTGATTCACAATCTTAATCCAGGAACTTACAATCTTCAGGCGAGAATGGTTGGAAAATCAGAGCAGACTATTCAGGGGATTCAAGTATCTTCCGATCTTACCACCAGGATAGATTTCGAATTGGGCGATGCCGCCATGGGAAGCACCGTCATAACTGTTTCAGACCAGCGAGGTCTGATCGTTTTCGATGAGACATCTTCCGTGAACATCATAGACAGCGGAGACATTGAAGCAATGCCTGTAACCTCCATCAGAGACATCATTGCACTCAGTTCCGGTGGGGTAACTGCTGGAAGTGATTTTCATATGCGAGGCGGGCGTACAGGCGAGATCATTTACATGATTGACGGTATTGTCATGAATGATCCTGCAACCAACCTTTTCACAATGGACATACCGCTTTCAGCTGTATCGGAAATATCAATAACCTCGGGTGGATTCAGTGCGGAATACGGTGGAGCTCAATCGGGAGTGGTAAACATCATAACACGGGATGCCACAGAAAGATTCATGGCGTCGCTCAATGGAGGAGGAGGTGCTTTCTCTGAAACCGGAGATGCAAGTATCAACACCATGGAGCATTCCGTGTGGGAGAATCAGATCTATCACGGTGATGCAATCAAAGGTGAGGGAGCCCTGGGCGGTCCTACCTTTCTGCCGGGAGAAAGCGGCTTTTTCATCACTGGCTCATACAACAGAAGTGGCTTTAACCACGCGGACAGCAGAGGTTACTGGGACAATAGCACCAGTGAGACCATGAGCGGAACAGCCAAACTTTCCTGGAAACCAACACCAATGACGAGAATTGTTGCCAACTTTTACTTATCAAATGGAGAGAAGGGCTGGAGAGACTGGCTCTGGTCCAGAACTGTCGATCACTATGTAAATGATGGTGATACTCTTTACTACTCAAGGGAAAACGACAGGGCTCTTCCCATCAGAGAGCAGAACAGATTCTCTCCTGGAATTGCAGTTACACACACATTTGATGAAAGAAGCTTTATTGAATTCAAGCTGAATCTTTACAATACCCATGAGACTCACGGAATAACTGACTCAACAGGCAACATCATAGGTGAGGATTTTTCAATTGATGACTGGCTGGAATATGAGGCTCCATTCGTATTTGAAGATGGAGATCATTTTTACAGAAGCGGTCACATTTCCTGGATCAGACACGATTCAGAGACAGAAGTACTCACTCTCAGAACAGATTACACCTCTCAGATGAATGCTTACAATCAACTGAAAGTTGGTTACGAAGGAAGATTCTTTGATTCTAAAGGATGGAACATTATTTCTCCTCCAGGATTCACATCAACTTATTCCTCCTGGGATGGCTCTCCAAGATTTCACGGGATCTACGTTCAGGACAGAATCGAATATACGGCAGGTTTTATCGCAAATCTCGGAGCAAGAATTGATGTTATTGATCCAAATTCTGATGATGCGGAAACCAAATACAAATTCAGCCCCAGACTTGGTGTATCTCATCCTGTTTCGGACAGGGATATGATCAGAGCCAGCTATGGTCACTATTATCAGGTGCCTGGTTTGAGTATGATGTATTATGAAAGCCAGTCCAGTTCATCATCTTCAGGTGAGCCTCTTTCCGGTAATCCCAATCTGGATCCTGAGGAAACCGTATCATATGAACTTGGATTGAAGCACATGTTTGATCCGTTTACAATGATGGAATTAGTCGCATACAACAAGACAATCACAGGTCTTATTTCAACAGATCTCGAAGAATCCACTGAAGAATACTGGCAGTACGTTAACAGCGATGGTACAGGCACTGTCTGGGGAGCTGAACTGGGTCTTCTTAGAAGGTCCTCACGCTATTTCTCATTTGCTGCGAATTACTCATACAGCGTTGCCAAGGGCAGAGAATCATCGCCTATTGAAAACTATTCCTACGGTTGGGGCAGTCAATACCCTGTGCCAAGAGATGATGTTTACCTTGACTGGGATCAAAGACATACAGCAAATGCTTCCGCTGGTCTAATGATAGAAAGAGGAGATACTTTCCTGGGGCAGAACTGGCTTGAGGGATTTGGGTTCAGAGTAAACTCCAGTTTTGGAAGCGGCATACCGTACGATAATGCTGCTCATGGCACACATCCGTTTTTCCGGAATCAGAAGAGATACCCATGGGGGATGAATACAGATCTCAGGGTAGAAAAAAGATTCTGGTTCGGAGGAACCACTTTTAACGTTTACATGGATGTA
>JAOZRM010000154.1 GCA_029940175.1 Candidatus Sabulitectum sp.
GATAAAAAGACGAAGGAGATCACCAAGGAGCAGAAGGAAACCACCACCCTCACCAATAGTTTTTCTGTGTCAGATGCCATTTCACGAACCGTGAGCTTGAATGGAAGCGGATCTTTCTCAGCCAAAAAAGCGGAAGGCCTGAGTCAATTTACTGATTACAGGACCGGCAGCGGCTGGGTCAGCTGGAAACCACTGAGCGGCGTTGAGGTTTCATCTACTTTTACCAAAAGTATTTCCCTGGAGGACAGGTTCGGCCTGAGAGTTCGAGACGAAAGAAATGAATCCGCAGCCGGAGCAATCCGTTACTCAAGAGGGTCCTGGCTTAACACCAATACTGCTGTTGGTATTCAGCGTAGAGATTACATTACTTCAACAGGATCAGGGAACAATGACGGTAATTTTTACCGAGTCTCTGCAACGGTGAACAAAACCGTTATGAATCAGATAAATACATCGGTGACTTTCAACGAGAATCGATCCTATGGTAATGAAAGAAATAACTTCTCAGACGGAATCTCTGCCAGAATGAGCTATTACTTCCCTGAAGAATACCGGGGGGGAAGTATCAGTGCAGAGATCTCAGGTGATAGGAATTCAATAATTTATCTTGACTCTCTGGAAACTCATTTAGGAGACTCATGGTCACATTCAGAAAATCTTGAGCTTCCGGAGCTTATGCCGGGAGTGTTCATCGACCTGGGCACACGCTGGTCGGGAGATCGAAAGTACTGGGAAAGCACAGCACCTGATTCTGTAGACTTTGATCCAAGAAATGACGATAGAACAGCAAGAGCTCTTACTGCAAATCTAATGTGGGAGCTGGCAGAGAACATTGATCTTGACTTCGGGTTTTCCAGGTCTCTATCCGACAGAGAAGACATGGTGGAAGTTTACGGTACCGATGATTCCTACAAATTGAATGAGGCCACCGATGACAAGCTTCTTAATATTACCCTGGCTTACACACCAGGCAGGGCAAGAGTTGTGTTTCAGCGGCTTGTTGAGCTTTACTCGTACGATACGGTGGTTGATTCAGGAGACACCACCAGTGAATACAGTCATGACTTCGACAGAGATGAGTACAGAGATCTACTGGGAATATCTGCAAGTATTCCTCTATCCTCCAGGTTCACAATTACCTGTGCCATGACCGGTCAGCAGAGGAGCAGTTATTACCTCAAGGCTTCAGAAAGTGCAAACTCTAAAACAGCCTCCACTTATACTTTTCATCCAGGTTACAGATACAACCTGGGGAATGACTGGAACATCAACCAGTACATGAAGATCACTGCGAATTACACAACATACATGTTCGAGCAGTCAAATAGTGCAGACAGGCTTTCCCGCAGGTTGGAGGAATCTTTCTCCATAAACAAAATTTCTTCAGACAGTACTTCTCTGGGGCTTTCTCACAGATTCATTTTCAATGATCAGGGAACATTTGAGGGAAACGTTTTTCTGAGAACGGAGGAATCGATCAACAACAGGATCACCATTGATGTTGGATTCCATGTATCGTCCTCAGTTGGTTTAACGCCGGTCTATTCTTATGAGTATGCATCAAGAAACAGAATGGATCTGAATATCAAGACTGTTGATCATATTCATCACGTGGGAATGAGAAGCGCCATTCAAGCCATGGGTGGAACTCTCACTGCAAACATCACCAGAACATTCTATAGTAACTCCAGCAGAGATAGTTACTGGAATGCCACTGTTGGCTTTAATGTAAGGATGTAGGTGGATTGTGAACAAGAATAAGTTAATAGTAATAGTAATTGGAATACTGACTGCCGTTTCTACCTCTTCCTGCAGTCTGTTTGAACCGCGGATTCCTGAAGACCCTTCCAATGCAGGAGTTGTCTGGCTGTACCCCTCCAGTCCTGATCTTATGGTGGAGAATATGCAGGCAGCACTGAATGGCCGATCCGCTCTTTATCTGGATTGTTTCGATGAATCTTTCGTTTTCTATGCAGACACCAATGACATCAATGAATATCCAACGTACAACTTCAGCGATTGGACTCTTATCGAGGAAGGTTTTACGGTGACAACTGCAATGTATGCTGTGGTACCTTCAGACAGTACAATTACTGCAGAATTCCTTATTGATATGAGTCATCCTGATCCGCCTGCCCCTGCAGACAGTGTGACAATATATCGTGAGTACAGTATTGCTATTCCACAGACATATCATTCTGGAACTGCAACTCCCGCAGTTGGAATTGCCGAGCTTCGCATGGTTGAAGACAGTGATGGCTTATGGTCCATAAGAGCCTGGCACGACGTACGGCACGAAGAGGCTACTTGGGTTACCTGGGCAGTGGCAAAAGCTTACTACCGCTGAACATGCCGGTACTCTCCGGCCGGGAGGTTACCACAGATACTCTTCTTCTGGCCCGGCTTGCAGGTGATGTAAAAAGCAATGTCTGTTTTGATCTTGGTACAGGAACAGGGGAGGTTCTGGGTAATGCAGGGCTGAGAAGCGCGTTCTCTGTTGGTATTGATGTTTCTTTTGAAGCTCTTGCATTATTCGACAGATCTGCAGGCCAACCGGTTCTTTGCTCTGTTGAAAATGTTCCCTCAATGTTCCGAAAAGGATGCGCAGATCTGGTTCTGGCAAACCCGCCCTACAATGTTGCTGATCACGGAAGAAAATCTCCGGATCCTCTAAGGAGAGAAGCCAGAGAGGGAGATCCCCTTTTACTTTACAGATTTATTTTTGCAGGTGCTCATCTCCTGAGAGAAGGCGGATGCATGATTGTTACAGGAAGACATGAAAGAAGAGAAGAAATTGAATTCGGTTTCCGTGCTGCCGGTTTTTGCTGTATAGAAAAGTATGATCAGGGACGTGTGGTTGCAGTAAAGGCCCTACTGAAGAATTCTTGATCTTCTGAAGGTTGCAGTGGCATAGTATGCAGTGTCTGAATAGGAACCTTCAATAAGTTCCATATTAAGTTGCCAGATACCCGCATCCAAAGAGTCCGAGATCACAGCCAGAGTTATATGATCCCCGATGCTTCCCCTTGGTATCTCTCCCTGGGGGTTTGTAAGCCAGAAGTCTACATAGTTGAATGCTGAGTTGGTCCAGACGACAAATTGATAACTGAAATCCGGGAGTAAGTTCAAGTCAATAGAAATAGTATCACCAAGAAGAAGCATACCCCCTTGCGGCTGCCCGATCATTTCTTCTCCGATAGAAACAAGCATGTCTGTGGTCATGGTGAGTCGTTCCATGGCTTTTGCCTCTTCCTCATTTGCAAAGGCTAATTGCATGAAGCAGAAAATTATAAATAAATACGATTTTGACACAGACATCCCCATTCTAAGATATTCCCCCTGTCATGCAATATAGCGTGTAGAAGGGAAGTAGTCATCTGTCAGTAATAGATCTGCGTTCGCATATTGTTCCTTCTGTGGATGATGGAGCGAGAACATTCTCAGAGGCCAGGGAAATGATTGACAGGATGAGTCGAAGCCTTGAAGCAGGGTCTACCGTTGTATTCACACCACATTATTCATGCTCAATGAATCGAAAAATTGTTATTGCCCGTCAGAGCAGATCGCTCCAGTTCATTGACAGGATTGAAAAAGAGATCCATGGAGAGTTGAATTTCCTTAACGCCGGTGAGTTGATGGTTCAGGGGAGAGCATTGAACCATTTGGAAGAAGTAAGATACCCCGGCACCGTGTGGGTGCTGGTGGAATTCAATACTGGCGTAACATGGATTGAGACTCTTGTGCAGCTCAAACGGCTGATTAAAAAGGGGTATATGCCCCTGCTTGCCCATCCTGAAAGATACAGATGGTGCAGGAGGAAACCGGAAAGATTGATCAACCTGTCATTAATTGGTTGCGGTACCATGGTAAGTGCCCGGTCTTTCAGATCCAGGAAATATGCAGCTGCAGCCAGGAATCTGCTCAGTGAAGGGCTCAGTCACGCGTTGTGCAGTGATGCACACTCACCTGCAGATATGATTCTTGACGATGAGTTGAAGAACAAGGTTTATAAGTTCTCCAGAGTTCCATGGCAGATTCTTACAGGTGAAATACCGGAAATGATACTGAATGATTCAAGATTACCGGAGCTTCCCCTGAGAAAGCTCAGAGGTTAGAAATGAAAGTAATGGTGGCGGGGGCGTCTGGAATGCTGGGTTCTGAGATAATGAAACTGTTAGGAGATTCAGGTGTGGGGTTTGATCTTCCTGATTTTGATATAGCTGATTCAGTTTGTGTATCTTCTGCTGTCAATAAAGTTAAACCTGATGTGATTCTGAACACCTCAGCCTTAACTGACGTGGATTATTGTGAGAAGAACCCTGACGCTGCAGAAAGTGTTCACCACACAGGTGTAAAAAATCTTGTTGATACAGGAATCCGAGTGGTTACCGTATCAACCGATCAAGTGTTTACAAACGGCGGCACACGGTATCTTCTTGAATCCGATCCCACTGAACCGGCTAATATTTATGCCGCCACTAAACTCCGGGGAGAAATCGTTGCACTGAATAATCCAGGAAATACGGTGGTTAGAACATCCTGGCTTTTTGGAGCTAAAGGCCTGTTGCCATGGATTGTTACAAAACTCATAAATCAGGAGGTAGTTACTGCTGTCACTGATCAGACATCCTGTCTTACCTCCGTTGTCTCTCTTGCTGAAATCCTTGTAGATATGGCTGTTGATGAAAACAAGACTGGGACTGGTTTGTTCCATTGTGTAAGCAGAGGCGCAATTACACCGTATGAACTTGCCTGCACAGTAAGGGATCGAATAGGAGCGGGTGTTGTAAGATCAACCCGATGGGCACAGCTTTCTCTGCCTGCCCCAAGACCGGTCTGGTCCGCTCTTGGAACAGAAAGAAGCATAGTATTACCACCCCTGGAGGAGGTGCTGGAGTTATGTCTGCAAAAACTGCTGTAACTGATTATCTGAGTAAAGCATCATCTCTTATCACAGGGATGAGTTCAACGGTAGTGGTAGATATTACTGAAGAGTTTCTACGGTGTTTCGAAAGCGGTGGAAAAGTACTTCTTTGCGGTAATGGTGGCAGTGCCACTGATGCTTCACATTTCGCCGGTGAACTGGTTGGTAGATTCCGCAGAGAAAGACCTGCCATGGCAGCGGTTGCTCTGACAACAGATACTGCTGCGATCACGGCAATTGCTAATGATTACGGTTATGAGAATATCTTTTCCCGGCAGATAGAAGCTATTGGCAGAAAAGGTGATATACTTGTGGCAATAAGCACAAGTGGTACAAGCAGCAATGTTCTTAATGCTGCAAAAACAGCTCGAGAATCAGGACTTACCGTTGTGGCATTTACATCAGAATTTTGCGGTAATGCTGACTGGGCAGATCTTCACTGGAGATCAAACACCACAATTACAAGCCATACCCAGGAGCAGATGCTCATGGTTTTCCATGCAATCTGTTCCGGGCTGGAGTAGTTTTTTGCAGAAAAAAACTAAGAATATCATAAAACTTGCTATCGGCATAATTATTGCAGCCTTAACTATCTGGCTCACTTTTAGAAGTACTGATTGGCCCGAACTCAGAAATGCGTTCAACAATACCAGATGGGGTTTTGTTCTGCTGGTTCTTCCTGCACTTGCTGCAAGCTATGTTTTTAGAGTTTACAGATGGGTAACTCTTCTTTCACCGATGAAGAAGGTTGAGAAGTCAGTAGCAGCACCACCACTGTTAACCGGATTTATGATGAACAGTGTTTTCCCGGGTCGTCTGGGTGAATTTGCCAGGTCAGCACTTCTTTCAAGGAGTACCGGTATTCCATTTGTATCTTCATTTGCCACAGTTGTTGTGGCCAGATTGTTTGACGGTCTTGCTCTTACTGGCTTGACCCTTGTTGTTATGGCAGCAATGTGGAATAACCTCTCCGGTTCGGTCAGGGGTGGGTTGATAGCAGCAGGTTTTGGTTACATCGTAATACTTTTTGTTCTGATTGCACTTAGAAAATGGCATGAAGCTACTGCAAGGATCATTGTCTTTCCCTTTCGTAAGTTGCATTTTGAGAAAGTTGCTTCAAAAATAGAGAGAATGCTGCTGGATTTCGCAACAGGACTTGATATACTCAAGGATCCTCAGGAGTTGATTAGAGTTTCCCTGTTAACAGCAGGAGTCTGGCTTTCTCTCTGTGTTTCTGTTATTCCGGTGTTTTATGCATTGGAGATGCCCTGGAACTGGTATTACCCGCCCCTTATTCTTGTTCTGGCGGGATTCGGTATGCTTATCCCGACTCCTGGAGGTGCTGGGACAGTTCACTATGCAATTGGAGTACTCTTTCCAGCGATTACAGGCATACCGTTACCACAGGCGAAAGCACTTGCTATTGTATTTCATGCCACACAGTTCATACCTGTTATCATTGCAGGGCTTCTGGTGTCAAAAGGAAATTTCAAACTGAACGACACGTAAGGGAACTCTATGAGTTTGTTCAGTGTAGTATAATTCTGCAATTCTGAATTTAGAAAGAGGAGAAAATGCCCACATATGATTATGTCTGCAACATGTGCGGAAACAGGTATGAGAAGTTCCAGAACATGTCTGCAGATCCCGATACCCAGTGCCCTGAATGCGGTGGTGATGTAAGAAGGCTTATTGGTGCCGGTGCAGGAATTATTTTCAAGGGAAAGGGATTCTACCAGACGGATTACAAGAAAGCTTCAGAACCTTCAGAGTGTTCAACCTGCCCAACTTGTCCAACTTGCCCGGCAGCAAAAGACTGAAACTGTTTTTCAAGGCTCTTTCATGAGATAAGCTCGGTATAGTGCGCTACTATTCCCATGCTATCCCAGGGGAAATTTTCTGTTATTGGCCTTAATGCTAACTGAGTTCCAGTAATGCAGAGGCTTATGCACATAGCCTCGGTTGTATCTCCCAGCGAGCTATTTTCCGGTTCACCAAGTCCATACCCAAATCAGAGAAAAGCTTCAAGAATCTTCTAAACCTTCCAGAGAAACAGAAGGAAGAGATTGAAGCGATGGGTGATTACTGGGAGAGGAGACTGGTGACGGAGAGAATGTTGAGGACAAGAAAAAGAGAACTTTTGACTTCTAGACTAATTCCCATCATTGTTACACAAAAATAGCTCCCTTTGTATTTTTGCTGAAAGTGGAGGTTACCATAACTGACGGGTCTTGAAAGAGAAGTTAGTTTGTGGTAATATCAGATCGAGGGAGAAGTATCATGATGAAGTTCGGATGTATCCTGACAGTTATGCTTGTGTCTGCTGGTTTTTGCTATGCGGATTGGCTTGAATTCAACGCAGGGTGTCCTGCCGGGGCTTCACCGTTAGTCAGGTATGGAGTGACCGCACCTGATTACATCTCCTTTGATATTGAGCTTCAAGGTCTTCTGTCAGAGACACTGGCACACGACAGTGTGGAATATCTGAGATTCAATCAAAGCCCGGGAACAGTACCCATGGCTTCAACCGGTTTTCCTGAAATGCCTGTTGTAACCTGTTTTGTTGCAGTACCTGATGGAGTTGATCTTGATCTCTCCTT
>JAOZRM010000321.1 GCA_029940175.1 Candidatus Sabulitectum sp.
GTAGCTCCCGAGGGGTTTGCTGCGATACCGGAAGTCTCGGAACGGTAAACAACATAGGAGGCAAAATCGTCATCCGGACACTGAGTCCAGGTGAGTGTTGCGGTGTTGCTGCTAACAGAAGCAGTGAGAGTGGATGCAGTTGGATTTGTTCCACTGCCCTGGGGATTGTTTTCCGCGTCTCCGCATGCCGCCACTAAAAGAATGGCCATAAGAATTGCTGTAAATGCATAAAGGCGAGGGGTCACTTTTTCTCCTTTCGGTATACAATTTCATTGTGGTTACCATAACCAAATGAGCTATTTTCCGTAACTGTTAATTATAATCGAGTACCCTGCAAAATGAAACGGAGAGATAAATGTCCTTTTTGATTCTTCTTGTGCTGGGGATAGTACCCCCTGTGGCAACTGAAGTTCCCCATGAAATTACCGCACACGAACAGACCAGAGTGGATAACTACTACTGGCTTAATGACATCACCGATCCAGCGGTGCTGGAATATCTTGAAGCAGAGAACCTTTATGCTGACTCCATGATGGCCGGCTCAGAAGAGCTTATTGAAACAATTGTAATGGAACTACTGGACAGAATGCCCGAGGATGAGGCTTCTGTACCGTACTACAGGAATGGTTACTGGTACTGGTATGAGTATCGTCCCGATCAGGATTACAGCGTGAACATGCGACGACGTCACCCGGATGGAGAGGCACAAGTACTGCTTGATGAAAACATCTTTGCAGAGAGATATGACTACTTCAGCGTTGCACTGCTGAGTATCAGTCCGGACAACAGAACAATGGCCTGGGCTTATGATACCACAGGCGGTCATTGGAACACTCTGGTTTTTGCAGATATCCATACAGGTGATACTCTTGGTATTGTGCATAATGCTTCAGGAGACCTTGCCTGGGCAGCAGACTCTAGAATGGTCTTCTATGGCTTGAATGATGCCACTGGAAGAACCGACCGCATAATGCGACAGACAATCGGATGTGATGATCAGATATGCGTATACACAGAGGACGATCTGACATTCTGGCCATGGGTATCCAATTCACCTGACAGGAAGTGGATACTGCTGGGCACTGCCAGCTCTCTGGAATCTGAATACAGAGTTCTCTCCTCTAATGCTCCCAAGGATTCCATGATACTGATTCACCCGAGAACTGATGATCTCGAGTACTACATTTATGCGGCGGATTCCGTCTTCTTCATTGACACCAATCTTAACGGTGAGAATTTCTCCGTGATGAGAGTCTCTGCGAATGATCCTGGAATAGAAAACTGGGAAACGGTAATAGCACATGATGAGAATGCTCTGATTGAAGATGTTGACGTGTTTGATGATATGCTTGCTGTCACCATAAGAAGTGATGGGCTGAAACAACTCTATCTTGCTGACAAAGTTACCGGAGAAGGATACTATGCAGATCTGGGAGAGGAAGCAGCCACATTCTATACCTCTGCAAACTATTCTGCCGATGCAGATTCAATTCGACTGATCTACACATCTCTAACTACACCATGGTCAACCATTTCCTATCAGATCAGCACAAACACTGTAAATGTGCTTAAAACTCAGTTCGCCGGAGAAAATTTTGACCAGAGTCTTTACGAGAGTATTCGAGTTATGGCGACTGCTCCTGACGGTACTCAAATCCCCATTGGAATTGTTTACCGAAAAGATCTTTTTGTTGAAGGAGAGAACCCGCTGATTCTGTACGGTTACGGAGCCTATGGAATGAGCCTTGATCCAATGTTCAGTTCAGGCATCCTCTCTCTGCTGGATCGGGGGTTCATTTATGCAGACGCCCACGTGCGGGGTGGCAGTGAGATGGGCCGGGACTGGTATAACCAGGGCAGACTTATGAACAAAATGAACAGTTTTACTGACTT
The DNA here is from genome assembly GCA_029940175.1 of Candidatus Sabulitectum sp. Lineage (GTDB taxonomy): Bacteria > Fermentibacterota > Fermentibacteria > Fermentibacterales > JCC-6 > Sabulitectum. Next base: position 1,894 of record JAOZRM010000321.1, read on the forward strand.
CATCGCCTGTGCGGAACACCTTAGAGATAACAGCTTCTGTGATCCTGACATGATCTTTGCCATGGGAGAAAGTGCCGGCGGGTTGCTGATGGGCACAGTAACCAACATGCGTCCGGACATGT
>JAOZRM010000155.1 GCA_029940175.1 Candidatus Sabulitectum sp.
CTGGAACCACCGATAATTTATGTATCAAGGCAAATCCAGAATGATATTCCCACAAACCCTTGTGATTGATAAAATTGAGTATTATCATCCTATGGTAAACAGCAAAAGACACAAGACGACAAAAAACTGAACAAGCAAATGCAACAGAACAGTGGCTCAATCTACAATAAACTGGTTATCACTGTCTGCTGATTTGAAACGTTCCCGAGACTTGTACAGGCTCTTAATATCCCATCTCAACATTTCGGACAAATGCTCTGGTAATTGCTAACGCAACACTCAGATTGTTCTCCGATTAAAGAAAAAGATAGTAAACGATAATTACTGAACTGGGTGTTTTATTCTCAACGGTGAAGACAACTACTCCTGCGAGCTAAAAATCCTAACAATACGATCAAACCGGAAAATTTTATATGTAAGTGATGAAATGAAACACAATGGCTTTCCAGTAAGTTCCGAGTAGTTGCTTAACTGTTTGCTACAAGCTTGATTTCCAGATGGCAGTCCAGAGCATCCGCATATTTCTTAAGTGTAGAAAGTGATGGCGAATGTTTACCGCTGCTCAATGAAGATTCCAATCGTGTAACTGCTGGAGCCTTTGTTCCCATCCGTTCAGCGATCTCTGCCTGGCTAAGCCCGGCATTCTGGCGAGCTCTCAATATTTCATGAAGCAGGGAAAATTCTGGTTCAAGAGCCTCATAGGCATCCCTGACCTTTCCATTTTCCAGCGCTTTCTCTTTCAGTTCAGAATGATTCATTTTCTAACACCTCCTTCTTTCTTCTTCTTGCAATTTCAATTTCCTTCTTGGGTGTTTTCTGAGATTTCTTGATAAAAGAATGGAGCATGATAATCTCCTTACCTATTTTCGTACAGAAGAAAACTCGTGCTATTCCTTCTTTTCCCTTCAACCGTAATTCAAAAAGCCCTGTCTCTATTTTCTTTGTGTGTGGTAAACCAAGATTCGAGCCAAACTCAATCAGTAAATCAGAGAGTCGCAAGTATCTTGCCAGTAGACCAGCTGGTAATTTGAGAATCTCTTCTTCAAGCCTCTGGTTATAGTATTTGATTTGCCATCTCATGCAGGCATCATAACATATATGTTACTATTTGACAAGTCTGGAGAATCTCCATTTCAATCCACATGAAGAATCCGGGCAAAATGCCTCGGTAATTGCTAACGCAGAACCCTGGTTGTTTTCCGGTTCAAAAATAGGAATAATGGATGACTATTACTCAACTGGTAAGCCAATTCCCATGAGTTAGGATAACTGCCTTTCCGATGCTGATATAGAACAATTAATCGAACACTGTTCTCCTTGTTTATCTCTCTTACAGATACTATCATACACGAAAGAAGAAATAATTTCGGGAACAACAAAATGCAGCAGAACAGCGGCTATGGTGCTCTTGGCGCATGTATTACTGTCTGTTGATTTAGAGCGTTATGTCGTCTTAGAAAGGATGTCTTCGTGGAAAGTAAGTTCCCTGCACTTGATCAGATAATCAAACACTACCGCTATGTGTCAAGCGTCAACTATTTCTTCCTGTCGTCAGATTTACGTCGGGAATTCTAATTGTCGTCAGCCGGCCGGGAATATTTATTTTCGCTCTTCAGCTATGTGATGAAAATTTACGATCACCCAATGGTTTGCTGCAATCCGATCTATCCAGCGAACGAGGTGCAGGACGAAGTTGAATGCCGCTTGCTTAACACACTTGAACCAATGCCACACTATTCATCGCAGCAAGGGGACCGGATTCCAGATATCGGATGCGTAGCAGGGGCAGACTGCTTTCTGACTGCCATTCCGGGAGGGTATCATGTACGAACATTTGGTATGAATTTCTCTATCCCAAAGATCTGACAAAGGGTGGCATAAAACAGTTAAGGCAATTTTAGTATCCGCTGCTTTAAGGTTCTCAGAAGCGGGATTGAAAAGTATTATCTTTACAGAAATTATTGCAAATAACTTAGGAGGTATTTTTAATGAAAACATATCCGAGAATTATTGCTTCACTAAAGAGCATGGCAGATAGCGATCCAGCACTAAAGAGTGAGCTAGAGCTTTGTATAATTCAATCCTTTGAGCAATGGAAAAAACAGCCCAATCACCCGGACTGGGCACTATTTAAGACTCTTAGTGGTTTTTACAGCTATCTGGACCTGCTGATAAACACAACACCTGCGGACTCTGACTTTGATGTTCTGTTTCATGAACTTTTCTTTGTTATAAGCCAGAATGATAATGCACTTCAGCAGAGCGAAGAGTTTTCAGGATTTCAGGAATGGTTAGTCTTATTTGTAGAGGTATACGGAAGTTTTTTGAATACAGCTCAATCGGCTAACAATGTATACTCAATTACCCATGATAAGACATTTGAAATAGACCTGTTTGCCATCCCTCCCGGGGGATTTAACAGCTTTAACACCTTTTTCAGTAGATACATTAGACCAGGAGAAAGACCTATAGGATCGAAAACATATCCCTATAACCCTCCTTCCGCAGGAAATCCAGTGGGTCCCTCTCCGAAAGAGGACGGGAATGCAATATTCAAAAATATGGCTGATGATCAAGTGGTGGTGGTTCCTGCAGATAGTGTGTACAGGGGATGGTGGCCTATCAGCGAGAAAGACACTATTCAGGTCTCTAAGGGAAATGCATACTCAATAAAGGAACTGTTAAGTGGAAGCAAGTATGCCGACTGCTTTAAGGGTGGTATTATTACTCACAGTTATCTGACAGTATTTACCTACCATCGTTATCATGTACCGGTCCGGGGAACAGTCCTGGAAACGAATATTGTCTCTGGAAAAGTTTTCGCGAATGTTGAGTTAAAAGAGGGGCATCTCGGTGCCACGGATGGTACCGGGTATCAATTTAAACAGGACCGTGGATTGATAGTGATGGATTCTCCGGTAGGTAAAGTAGCCATGGTTGCTATCGGCATGGATTTTATCTCTTCCTGCAACCTTTCAGTCACTGAAGGTGCATATCTTAACAAGGGAGATGAGTTCGGATATTTTCTGTTTGGTGGTTCAGACATGATTATGCTTTTTGAAAATCCGAATATACATATCGAGTTAGAGGATAAGAACAAGGGTAAGTTCTTTAAATTAGGACAAGTGTTCGGAAGACTGAAATAGATAAATCAGAGAGGGTTTAAGCAATATGAAATTGCATGGCAATCTGCTGATTTGGAGCGGTACGTACAAAATGAATTATAAATGAACTTTTGTGAAATCACTAAACACTTAAGGAGGTGTGACTTATGAAATTGATAGTTCTTAATCTTGCTCGTAGTACTACTGAAGAGGAATTGAAAGTTCTCTTTGAAGAATATGGCGCCGTACAATCTTGTGATTTGGTGTTAGATAAAGCCACCGGTAAATCGAAGGGTTTCGCTTTTGTTGAAATGCCGAAACCAGGAGAAGCCAAATTTGCGATCATAAGCTTGAATAATAAGAAAGTTGCCAGTAACGTAATTCGTGTTAAAAAAGCCAAAGACAAAAAGGCATAACAGACGCTTCACCATACCTTCATTGCTGGCAATTTGGCAAGTGACAGTAGAGTCCGTGGTAGTGATGTACTTAGAGAGATGCTTGGGTATCTGATTGAGCAGCCTGCTGAATAAGAAGGCTGAGAACAAACCCATGCAATCAACCAAAGCGGCAGTTCTTATTCCAGAGTTATGCCGATGGGAAGAGCGATGTACCACATACCTGGTTCGTAAGGACCATCAAGCCAGCTTCTGACCACATAATCAACATGAATAGTATCTTCATTGAATGAGTATGCGTGCTCAGCAATTTCCTGGTAGAAAAACAAGTTCATGGTGAAGATCAGAAGCATTCCATCATCCGGAAAAAATGTCTCCAGTCCGGGATAGTTAACTTCGGAAAAGATCGAATCCAGCATTTCCGGTGACTCTACCAGGTAGAAGCCGTTAGCTGATTGCTGGTAGGGACTGAGTATGACGTTGGTGCTTCGCCTGAATCCGTTATCAAACAGCTCTTTGACCTCTCCGGTAATAACCCTGCTCTTGTGTTCATATGAGTCTTCATATTGGTCTTCCTCACTGCTGTCGAAGAAACACGCTGATGAAGTCAGCAGGAATAGAACTCCCAGCAAACTTAGAACCTTTTTCAATTTGATCCTTCTTTCTCTTCTAATCAGCAAAACTAAGAGTAGAAGAGTAGAATTGCACCATGTTTTTCAGCAATGCTACTTACTCGGACTCACTCCCAAATTATTATAAGAGCTGTGCATGATAAACACAAGAACTAAACTGATCTTACAGTAACCGGGCATCTTGTGATTTCAAATTTGAGGAGCTATCATAAGTACCGAAAGCAAGATAAATTTTGCCAAAAGAACGCAAGGTTAAGAACCATCGATTGATCTGACTAAAACTGCAAACATGCAATTACAGTACAGCAGTACATTCGAAGCGTTGCGATCACAGAGGAACGGAGAACTGAATGCTGACCTTATCCCTGTTGATGTCTGCTGTCCTGTTAACTACCGGTGTAACCATAACAGAACCGGTAGACGGAGAAACTTACAATGGTGACTGGCTCACTCTCAGGGCTATTGTGGAGAATGAGAACGAGATCCCTGATTCAGTACTGTACGTTCTCAACGGAAACTCTTCGATACTTGTTCCAAGGCTCAACACAGACTGGTATACATACATGGCAAACGATTGCCATACTGGATATTCAGAATCACCTGCACCTGTTGATAACACAATTCTGTGGAGCGCTCCTATAACAGGAGATTACCATGAATTTCCTACTCCGGTGGTGGTGGATGGTATTGTGTACTATCCCCAGGACTCTTCAGGAGATTCCCTGTACGCTCTGGACGCTGCAACAGGAGAGGTAATCTGGACATACAGAACAGGCTATACAGATGATGCTGTTACTGTGAAGAACGGACTTCTCTTCACCGCCAGTGATTCTCTCTGGTGTCTCGATGCTCTTACAGGAGAGAGGATCTGGGCCAATGGTGATGCCACCTGTGCGGCAAGTACACCAGCGGTGCATAATGATGCTGTATTCAGCTGCAGCAACAGCTCTTCTTCAAACACCACCACCGTCTACTCTCTTAATACCGAAACAGGTGCTGTTAACTGGACAGTCACTGTATCTGGATATGCGGCAAGTTGTCTTACCGTCTGGAATGATATGCTGTTCATGCCTACATGGCATGGTCCTTTGTATGCATTTAACCTTAGCGACGGTACGGAAATCTGGCAGAATTCGGATTCTCCAAGCGGTTACTGGGATTCTTCTCCTGTGATTGTAGAAAGCTTTCTGTACATTCTGGGAGATGACAGCAAAGCAAGAGCAATTGACCCGTTATCCGGAAGCTCGATCTGGGAAACCAACATTACCCCCGGAACCTATCTCTCTGCCACACCTGCATTTCACAATGACAGACTGTATTTTGGAGATCAGGTTAATTCCTTCCATTGCCTGGATGCACTCTCCGGCAGCTTTACCTGGTCGGTACCAGGGGTACTGCATGGTTCTCCGGGAATCGCAGATGATATGGTTTTCTACGGAGAGGGAAGTAATTACTATGATGAGACTGCCCGGGTTTTTGCTCTGAGTTGTGAAACAGGTGAAGTTATCTGGAGCTATGAAACTTCCAGCGGTCCATTCGGCATCGTTTCAAGCCCATCAATCACAGATGGAGTTGTCTACATTGCAGGTACAGACTGGAATCTGTACGCCTTCGGCACAGGGATGAAGTACACATACCTGGACGACCTTTACGGACAAGTCGGGTCTAATGAACTGATTGTGACTTCCTTTTCCCAGGGTTCTCCCGCTGCTGCGGATACCATCACCTTCACAGTAACTGGAACCGGATTCAATCCCGTACCTTCCCACATATTCAACCTTTCTGCCGGCCCAAACCCGTTCACCGTCACGGCAACTATTTCCTTCGAATTAACGGATCAGGGTCATACTTCTGTGTCCATCTTCGATCTTGCAGGAAGGGAGGTAACAAACTTGCTGAATGAGGAAATGGTTATGGGAGTTCATTCAGTGGAATGGAACGGGCAGAGTCTGAGTGGTGAAGTTGTTTCATCCGGGCTGTATCTCTGCCGGATCGAATCAGCAGGACTTGTTGAGACAACCGGCTTGTGTCTATTAAGGTAAAACATGTCAGAACTGCTCAGTGTGGAAAAGAACCGCAATCTGAAACTTGCTGATGTAAGGAGTTGAAATGAAACCTGCTTCTCTCTGCAGATGCTGCGACACCTTAATTCTATGTATGCTCCTGATTGTGTTGATTAGCGCGGCATGCGGTGAAGCTGAGGAAGCTCTTCCTGAAATAGTCTCTCTTGAAACAACCATGATCATCGACAGCAGTTCTGATCTTGAGCACACCTTCACTGCAGTTGATGCAGTAGTTGACAGCCACGGGAAAATATTCATTCTGGATTACATCCGTATGGTAATTCTGGTATTCAGCGATGAAGGTGAATTCCTTTACGAATTCGGAGGGCACGGTGAAGGTCCAGGTGAATTTTCCAGCTTGTACATAAATTTTGATCTGGATGATTCTGGACTTGTTTACGCTATCAATAACTGGAACAGTATAAATATTTTCAATAATGATGGAAGTTATCGCTGCCTTATAGAACCCAGTGTTGGTCGAATATTCGACATCGCCGCAGTAGATTCCAGCAGGATATACATAAATGCTTTTCCCGGGGCAGTACAGCTTTTCAATACTTCAAGTATCCCGGCAGTACTCCTGCTGGATGCAAATGGGGATGTAATAAGGGAAGTTGGACATCTTGAAACCGACCTGGAAGATATCGGCCAGAAAAAAATGCATTTTTCCTGCGCTATTGATACCGACGAAGACAATTCCATTTACTATGTAAGTCTGGCTGACTACAATGTGGCCAAATACGATTCTTCCGGGACATTTGTCTGGTCTGTAACAGGCCCATACACCTGCAGTGCTTACTCTGTGCAGTATGAAACAGGATCCTCTTTGCATCCTGTTGTATGGGATCTGGATGTAGATCAGGATAGAGTGTTCGTTCTCTTGGCTCAGGATGGAGATCACAGGGGATACAGAGTAGATGTATTCGATGCGTATAACGGGGAATTCACTGGCAGCTTCTATAGCCAAACCCCTTCAGATGAGAAAAACATGTTCATAGAAATAGATGGGGATGATTTCTATACATTGGACTTTGATTATGGAATTATTCATAAATATAAAATGTATCCAAAATGACGATCCCGAGAGAACAATTCAATCTCAGAAGGATCTGTGATCTCCGGTGATACTACTGCAGACATCGATTCAGCCGGATAGGGTAGTTTGTGCTAACTGGGTCTATTTATTACTTCGGGCTTAGTTTTCGCTCGAGCCACCAGCTGTAAACTACTGGTACTAT
>JAOZRM010000322.1 GCA_029940175.1 Candidatus Sabulitectum sp.
ACTCTCAGTCATTTCTCTTCTCTGTGAAATGATCTTCAGCCCTGAATCCTCCGCCGCAAGGGCAATTTTCTCCATCCACGAGAATGACGGGAAGAAGGCCATCCAGGTGCCGGGAGTTTTATTTCTTGCACCCTGCATTCTTTCCACTATCAATTTTGTCTGTTCATCCCTGTATCTGTACAAAGTGCTTATACCCGTGTCTACCCAAACCGTTAGATTCTCTTTCGGGAATGGCCATCCTACTGCTTTTGTGGTGAGGCAGTCTGTTTTTCCCAGCCCCAGTTCAGCTGCAAAGTGCTCCATGGGTTCCAGGGTTGCGGAAAAGCAGGTTACACTTGAGCATCTTGAATGCTCTTCTGCGATAAAGGTTGACGGGTCTGTACAGTACCACTGGATCAGGGTGTCATCTCCTTCTTTTCGGGCAAGCAGATGAAATCTGTCGTCGAGTCTTTCAGATACACGGGAAAAGCCATAGATAGCTTTGCACAGAAGGCCTGCTTCTCTGGGGGCTTTCATGTCGCCTCCCAGCAGTTTCTGCCACTTTCTGCTGGTAATTCCGGGAAGACTGATCTCGCTGGGCAGCCTTACTTCATTCTCTTTGTGGGTCCAGGGTTGATCCGCGTAGGCCTGAAGCAGCTTTCTCCACGGACGAAGCAGGTTCTGAAGCTTCCTGTTGCCCCTTGCATACTTCCATGTTTTTTCCATCCACTGTGTCTTAATTTCAGGTGACCAGATGCCTCGTACTCTCTCTGGTAGATTGGCAGCCTCATCCACCAGCAATGCACATCGTAATGCGGTTCCGTCGTCATCAAAGAATCTCTTCAGTCTGATACTGGGGTCAAAAACGTAGTTGTAGTCACAGGCGATCAGATCACACCTCTGGGAGACAAACAGAGCAAGTTCAAAGGGGCATACTTCGGCTTCTATTGACTCACGCATGATATCTTCGGGTCTTATGAGAACCTTTTCAGTCAGTTTGGCTATTACTCCTGAGCTTTTGATCCGGGGACCGAACTCCTCCGCGTATGGACAGAGTTCGGGATTGCACCTCTCAATATCCAGGGGGCATGAATTTTCACGGGAGGAAAGTATGATAGTGCGCAGAGGAAAGCCCTGCTTAATAAACCTTTCCATTGTTTCAGCAAGGATCTTTTTCTGTGTATTTTTTGCAGTGAGAAAGAAAAGTATTCTCCAGTTCGTTACTACCGGTGGAATTGCACCGGCCAGTACTGCTGCAGTTTTACCAGTGCCGGTAGGAGCCTGGAGGAGCAATTCCTCTCTTTTCTCTCCAGTCTCTTTTACTGAATCGATGATTTCTTCCTGCCCCGGTCTGATGGAGTCAAAGGGAAAGCTCAGGGTTTCAAGGGCAATCTTCAGTTCTCTGTGTCTTTGCCACTCGCTTTGAACGAACAGGGAAACATCATCTATGAAGCCATTCCATAGTTCAGCCATTAAGCTGTCTTCAGGGTCAACCGGGAATTCTTTGGATTCGTGTGAATCCGGGTCAGTGTATACCATCGCAGCGTGTTTCGCTCCCAGTGCATTGGCATAAAAAAGAAGTTGAAGAAGGTGATGATTAGCAGGAGACCCAGGTATTGGTTGCGCAGTCTTTACTTCAGTGACGGTTACACCGTCTTCAGTGAGCAGATCGGCTCTTCCTGTGATCTGGAAATTTATCCCGTTCCGTTCAGTAACAAGCATTGCAGGGATTTCACAGGTACAGCCATTTTCCTCTGCAAGTTCCTTCTGCTTTCTGGTGTGCTCCTTCTGCCTGGTCCTGAGGTCTATTGAAGCGTCTCCGCTTCTCAGGGTGTCAGGAGGTCGGCACAACCCGATCAGCACCTTTATAGCAGATCTGACTGTTGCAGTATCTCTGTCAAATGGAATGAGCATTCTGTTTTGTTCTTCCGGTTGTGATGGTGTTGAGTCTTCTGTGCAATATAGCTTTTCCAGGCTGTGTAAAAAACGGTGAAGATTGCATTTTCATCAACTCGTGTTATCAGAAA
>JAOZRM010000323.1 GCA_029940175.1 Candidatus Sabulitectum sp.
TCGAACGGAAAAGGGCACTTTTTTCAACTACAAATACTTATATTGGACAGGCCTGAATCAAACCTGAAGAATTGACACTCAAAAGTGTGGACCTATGGAAGAATCAATGGCTTCTGCTCACTGCAGGAACCATGGAAGACTGCAACATGATGACTGTTGCCTGGGGAAGTATCGGCTGTATGTGGAACAGACCGTTTGCTCAAATAGTGGTGAGGCCTCAGCGTTATACAATGGAATACATTGAAAGATCTGACTGCTTTACATTGTGCGCTTTTCCCGAAAAATACAAACAGAATCTTCTTCACCTTGGAACTGTTTCCGGAAGAGATTGCAACAAACTTGCAGATACACCATTTACACTCATGGCATCATCCTCTGTGCTTTCACCCTCGTATGAAGAAGCTTCGCTGATTCTTGAGTGCAGAAAGATGTATGCTCAGAACATGGATCCCCAGTGCTTCATAACTGACACTGCCTCTAAGGTGTATCCGGAAAAGGATTACCACAGGATCTACTTCGGAGAGATAGTGAAAGCTTTTGGTGTGTAGATCCTCCCTTTTCTTACTATCTTAGGCGTATGCTTTATCATCTCTTTATTCTATTCAGTATGCAGGTCAGATCCTTTCTGGGAGCTGTTGCGGCAGAATGGGAATCTAACCGTCTCAAACTGATCTCCGGTGTAATAACCCTGTCTGTGATGGGCGTGGGTTTCTACTATATGTTCAACGGGCTGTTCGGCTATCTTTCCTCCCTTGATTCAGAGTTGTTTGGATTTGGTACAGCCCTGGCATCCCGCCTGTTCGGAATGGCTCTACTGGCCTTTGGTGTGTTCGTAGGGGTTTCTTCTCTTATCACAGGAAATTCCTCTCTTTATCGATCTTCCAGAATCACTCTGCTTCTTTCTGCAGCAGTGAATCACTCATCTCTGGCGGTTTCAGCAATTCTGGAAAGCTGGTTCTTTGCAGGGTGGACCATGCTTCTCATGGGAATCCCAATGCTTCTTGCATTTGCTCATGGTCTTGAGTTCACCAATATCAATCTTGTTCTGGGCTTTGCTCTGTATCCGTTTCTGCTTCTTGCCTGGACAGCAATTGGAACTGTTGTTACTGTGTTTCTCAGCAAATTCGGTGGTACCAGTGGCTGGAAACTTTTTGGAGGAATTGCGCTCATAGCAGGAAGCGGGGCTCTTTTCTTCTTCGCAAGCGGCAGTAGTTCTGATCTTGTAATTGAAGAGGCTCCCGGGATGAAGCTCAGTGGGCTTGAATCCTTTGTATCCGGTCTTCCAGGGCAGAACTCTGGATACTGGCCTCATGTTCTGTTTCTGAAGGCAATGGTGGAGGGTGAAATCGGTTCTGCAGTCATACTGGTTTCAGAGGCTCTCTTACTGTCGGCACTGGCCCTATGGTTTGCATCGAAGGGATACCTGAAAGCCTGGAACAGGAGCGGAGCAGTTTCAGCAAAATACCAGTCGTCCCAGTTCTTTCGCGGTGGAGGAAGAAATTCCACAGTGTTCCAGAAAGATCTGCTTCTTTTTCTCAGGGATCCAGTTCAGTGGAGTCAACTTGGTCTGCTTGCAGGAATGTTTTCAATCTATGTGGTGAACCTCAGCAGGTTCCCCATTGATTTTTCCAACCCATACTGGCTTGCAGTGGGAATATTTATAAACATTTCTTTCAGTGCTTTTGTTGTTGCTACAATGATGGTAAGGTTTGCTTTTCCTGCCCCCAGCATGGAATCACCAGGGCTTCATTCACTGATTCAGCTTCCCCGGGGCAGAGAGCTTTTTTACAGCTCCAAATGGACACAGACTCTTCTGCTCTCTGCAATACCTGCAAGTGTTCTTGCATGGCTTTCCACCAGCAGCATTGGTGCTGGATTTCTTCTCCAGATAGAGTCTGTTGCCTGTATTTTTATAACATCTGTGGTGCTTTCTACTATGAATATTTCCCTGGGCTGTATCTTCCTCAAACGGGGATCTGGAAGTGCAGTAAGCGTATCCAGCGG
>JAOZRM010000324.1 GCA_029940175.1 Candidatus Sabulitectum sp.
GTTTGCCATACGGGTTCTTGCTCCAAGTGAGACATACTGGTCAACAGTTCTTGTAAGAACAACGCGCAACTCTGGAAGTCTGATTCGCAGAAGATCTCTGACCATGAGAGAAATCTCCAGGGTTCGATCCTTTTCCTGACTGCCTGATGCACCCACTGCACCTGGATCTCTCCCGCCATGACCGGGATCTATCACTATGCAGTCGAAATCCACCAGCCAGGGGGATCCTTCTCCTCGTTCAAGAGCTGCAAACAAGAGCGAATCAGACCAGATGGTTGTATCCGGAGCTGCAGGCGGAGCCTGCCATGCCACCGGCGGTAGAAGTATCTCTTCCTCTGCTCTTGCAAACACTATCATGGACATTGAATCACCGCTGAGTGCCCAGTCGGCAGATTTGATCAGATGATCAAATTCAACTGCAAACCCCGACGAGTCAGCAGAAAGCCTCTCTATCCATATGGGAAGTGACGATGTTCCCTGGCACTGCACAGGCTCATTGAAATCTATTCTGATCGTATGATCTGACGCGTGGACAGCCGGATCAAGTACACTTTGCCCAATTAACTCGATAACCACCCCATCGTATCGTGGAAAGATATTGAGGGCAACTGATGCAAAGATCGATAAGAAAAGAAGATGGCTCATTGCTCTCTCAGGGAGTGCTTCATGGCTGCATCCATTCTTCTTTTGTTATCTCTGTCGGCAATATCAGACCTCTTGTCATACTTTGTTTTACCTTTGCACAGGCCGATCTGAATTTTTGCGCGACCTCCTTCGGAGATGTGAACATCAAGAGCGACAAGAGCAATACCCTTCTCTTCAACTTTCCTCCTGATTTTTTTCAACTCTTTGGAATGAGCAAGCAGTTTTCTCTTTCGATCCGGTTCGTGGTTATCACGAGCTTCAGGGTACTCGGCAATATGCATACCGTACACCCAGAGTTCAAGATTATCATCAAATTGTGCGTAGGCTCCAACGAGGCTGACTTTTCCGGATCTGATTGATTTGATCTCACTCCCGGCGAGAACAAGCCCCATTTCAATGGATTCCATTATGTGGTAATCGTGTCTAGCTCTTCTATTACGCGCAACTGTACGTGCTTTTTCCGTCATTTTCACCCCTTCTGTGAGGGGAATATATCAGAGGGGATTGACTTTTGCACGGGTTTTAGCATAATTGCGCCTGTGAGAGACAGAGCCGTGGTGGCGGAATTGGCAGACGCGCTAGGTTCAGGACCTAGTGAGGGCAACCTTGTGGGGGTTCAAGTCCCCCCCACGGTACCAGAGGGCTGTAGCGAAAGCTATGGCCCTTTTTCTATGTTAGCTGCATAGCTCAAATCAACTGAAGGGATATTACCATGCGTGGAATTCTTTATGACAAAGAAAAACATCTTGAAAAATGCATTTCCATCTGGATGGATGTTGGATGGCTTATGAATGGGCAGGAAAAACTTGCAAATCTCTGGTTTGATTCTGCTGATGCTCTTGTGGGTGAACATTTTAATGATGTGGTTGCACTGGGCCTTGCTCACTCTGGAACCTTCCGCCATGCCGCTCATTCACAAGACATTTCCTTCTGCGCAATATCAGCTGTAACGGTTGCCTTTCATGGAAGAAAACTGGGGTTTGCAGGCACGCTTACAGCAGAACTTCTTGCTCGCAGTGCAGAAAGAGGTGAAGCCTTCGCCGGGCTTGGAATGTTCGAGCAGGGTTTCTACGACAGACTGGGTTTTGCAAATTATCCCTATACAAGAATTGCAGAATTCAGACCATCTGAACTAATGCTTTCCGGCTCCTTTTCATCAGATCCGGTCAGGCTGGGAAAGGAGAGCTGGCAGGATATCCACCAGAGCAGAATCAATAGGCTTCGCTACCACGGGTCAGTAAATCTTCCACCAGTTATAACCCGGGCTGATATGGAAATAAACAAAAAGACATTCGCAATCGGTTTCAGAAATAAAAATGGAGAAATGACTCATCATTATGTGGTAAGATCCGTCAA
>JAOZRM010000156.1 GCA_029940175.1 Candidatus Sabulitectum sp.
ACAAGAGAGGACATTCCCTATCAGACTCTTATAGGCAGTGTTCTTCATAAATATGCCAGTGGCTATTTGAAGGAGATTGCATTTCCGGATTGACCGGGATCAACCACTGATACTCGCACGAACCAGCGTTTAATTCCTTCAGTGGATTTCAGCTGTTCTGTCTTTCAGTAATGATCTAAGGACAACTTTCCAGTACTTTCTTTACTCGAGCTACCAGCTCTTTGTATACATACGGTTTGTGGATGAACCCGGCGATAGATTTTCCTGCGAATCTCTGTGTAACTTCCTGTTCATTGTAGCCGCTGCACATCACTACAAGTACATCTTTTCTGATGCGTCTCAATTCCCGGAAAGTTTCTTCTCCGTCAAGGTGAGGCATAATAAGATCAAGTATTACCAGGGTGATCTTGCTGGGGTTTTCCCGGAAGAGCTTTACTGCTTCGTTGCCATCAGATGCAGTAAGCACATCAAAACCAATGCGCTCCAGCATCTGCTTGCCAACGGATAATATGGTTTCCTCATCGTCAACCAGAAGAATGGTTCCAGAGCATGTCCACAGTCCCTCAGCTTCACCATTTAACTGTTTTTGCGAAATATCAGAGTAATCGCATGCAGGAAAGAGAACCTTGATCGAAGTTCCTCTGCCCGGTTCACTGTAGACTTTGATCGCTCCTTTATGCCCTCTGATAATTCCCAGCACCGCAGATAATCCCAGCCCGCGGCCGGTAAACTTTGTTGTAAAGAAAGGGTCGAAGAGTCTTTTCTGTGTCTCTTTGCTCATTCCACAACCTGTGTCTGTTACCTCCATATAGACATACTGCCCGGAATCCAGCGCTTCATCAATGTATGTGCTTGAAAGGTAGTCACTGTTACAATCCATGGCACCTGTGTTGATAGAGATAACACCACTGGTTCTGTCAATTGCATCAGAGGCATTGGTAACAAGGTTCATGATGATCTGTCTTATCTGGGTTGCATCAGCTTCTACCAGCGGGAGACTATGGGAGTAGTGATACTTGATCACCGCTTTTTTGGAGATGGATACTTCAAGTATGTGGGTCATCTCATCTACCGCTTCATTCAGACTGATCTTCTCTATGAGAAATTTACCTTTTCCGGAATACGCAAGCATCTGTTTTGCAAGGTCGGCTGCGCGCTTTGCTGCAGTTTCAATTGCCTTGATGTTGCTGTAAGCAGGATTTGCTGTGGAAACATCCATCATGGCAAGATCTGCATTTCCCAGTATTGCCATAAGAATGTTGTTGAAATCATGAGCTATCCCGCCTGCGAGCACGCCAAGACTCTCCAGCTTCTGTGCTTGCAGAACCTGTCTTTCCATTTCCTGTTTTTCCAGTTCGGCATTTTTCAAACTGGTGATGTCATGGGAAATAACAACTGCACTGCTAATGCTTCTATCGCTCTCCAGAAGAGGGAGATAGGCAACAACCATGTAGCGGTTACCAGTTTTTTTGAAGGAGAACCAGGATTCATAGTGGATCTCGTTTCCTGCGAAGCACATGTCTAAATTCGGCTTTACTGTTTTCTTGAAAATCTTCGTACCCAGCAGGTCTGCAACATTTTTCCCAATGATCTGTGACACAGGTAATCCATGGGCATCTGTGTATGCCTTGTTCACATAATGATATGTGTAATCAGATCCCACCACCGAAATATGATCCTGGCTTGTCTCTAGAATACGGTCGCCCAGAAGCAGTTTCTCTTCTGTCTGCCTGCGGTTGGTGATGTCTTCACCTGCGGAGAGGTGCCCTGTTATCTCTCCGGCCTCGTTTCTAAGGGTTGTGTTGTGCCAGGCAATAAGGCGCTCATGGCCGCTTTTTGTTAGAACAGGATTCTCATAAATCTCCACCGGTTTCAAATCGCCGCGCAATATCTGTCTGGCTACGCTTTTTACAGTTTTGCGCAGGTGAACAGGCAGGAAGTTGTCAAACCAGTTCTTTCCTACGATGTCTTTTCCTTTCCAGCCCAGAACCTCACATGCTTTTCTGTTGGCAAGGGTAACAGTACCTTCCTTGTCCATTGCAACAAACATTACGTTTGCAAGCTCCAGATAGCTTGACACTTTTTCCTTTTCTGCAATAAGCAGTTTCTCGGCTGTCTTCTCATGTGTCATGTCCATTATTGCTGTAGCCCTGACCAGACCTTTGTTCTTGTAGGGAATCGACTTGCCCCGGATGGTTATGGGAAATTTCGAACCGTCTTTTCGGATTCCAACAGCTTCATAGGGCTCCAGCATTCCACCCAGCATGTTTTTGATTACAATGTCATGGCTTTCAGGTGCAATTATCTCGGTGCCAAATCCTCCTATGAATTCAGACCGGTCTTTCCATCCGAACATTTCCACGGCAACCTGGTTGGCGTCCAGGCAGACCCCGTCTTTTGAGAAGAAAATGGCTTCTATTGAAGCATTGGCAAGACTTTGGAACCCTTCCTCACTTTCCCTGAGGTTCTGGAAGAGAAGCATACTGCTCAGGGCGTCAGAAAGTCTGTGGGCTATTTGTCTGAACAAGTCGATCTCTTCCCCGGTCCAGTCTCTGCTGTGTGAACACTGATGCAACCCGAACAACCATGAACTTCCTGTTTTGGGATGGATAGCGATGTGCATCTGAGATTGAATTGAGTAGAGTTTGTCATCTGTTTTAGCGTTCACGGCAATTACATCATTTGCATCAAGCGCTTTTTTCAGTAAATCGCAGTGTTCTTCTGTCATTGGGATCTCTTGGCCTTGAGCCAGTGCTCCCGGGTACTTCGGGCTGGTGCATTCCATGGGAACTCTCCACGAATCAGCATCAGGGTCGCAGGGATACAGTAACCAGGCCCGATCGGCATCGAATATCTGGAGTACGGTCTTCATGACATTAGACATCATGGTTTCAAGATCTGTTGAACCTTGAATAACCGTGTTTATCAGATTTAAATTCTGGAGAAATTCAAGATGAAGAGCTCTGTTCTTTTCAGCCTGTTTCCACGGTTCAATATCTGTGGCAGAGGCTGCAATGTATTCAGGTTTCCTGTTTTTATCATTTAGATAAACACCATTCATCAACATAGTGAATTCGGTGCCGTCTTTGTGAACATGTTCTACTTCCAAAGGGCCATAGCTGCCGGCACCAGCCATGGATTTGATTATCTCATCCACAGCTGGCATTTGCTTCTCAGTATGGAATATGGAGAGGTTCTGCCCAAGCAATTCCTCGGGTGTGTAGCCGTGCTTCCTTGCGAAGTAGTCGTTGATGTAAACTATTTTTCCACCCAGATCCACAATGGCATTGCCCTGCTCTGCTCTGTCTGAAAAGGCTTTAAACCTGGAATATTCAGAGATCAGGTGGGCTTGAGACAGATTTTCAGTTTCAAGGAGAGAACATTTTTTTTCTAACTCAAGTAATTTCTCAATCAGCTGGTTTTGCACTTTATCACTTTTTTCATCAAAACTCCTGGAAGAAGAATCGAGACAAAATATACAGCCCAATAAGTTACATGCTGGAAAACATAAATGATGTCAACAACTCGGTCAGTTGCTGATAACCTTGTTTATAATTGCTTCCAGCTGGCTGAACCTGTAGGGTTTTTGAAGGAATCCCGCAAGTTCCTTTCCGATAAATCGCTGGGTGACCTCCTGTTCATTGTATCCGCTGCACAGGATAACAGCTACATCCTCATTAATCTCACAAAGCTTCTTGAATGTTTCCTCTCCGTCGAGAACCGGCATGATAAGATCAAGTATTACAAGCATAATACTTTCGGAATGTTCTTTGTACAAATCTACTGCTGCCTGACCGTCAGAGGCTGTAACAACAGAGAAGCCCAGATGTTCAAGCATTTGTTTTCCCACAGACAGTACTGATTCCTCGTCGTCTACTAGAAGAATTGCTCCTGAACCTGAGAGGTCGTTACTCTTTCCGCTGAAGGCTTCAAGTTTCAGTTTGCCGTGTTTCCTTTGAGCTGGAAAGAGAACCCTGATGGTTGTTCCATTACCAGGCTCACTCCGTACATTAACAGCTCCAAAGTGCCCTCTGATTATCCCTGACACTGCTGCCAATCCAAGCCCTCGTCCGGTGAACTTGGTGGTATAGAAAGGGTCGAAGAGGTTGTTGCGTGTTTGCTCGGTCATTCCACATCCGTTATCTGTCACATCAATAAATACATAGTGTCCTTCAGAGAGTGGTTCCTCAAAGTATGTCTTTCCAAGATAATCAGAATCACAAATCATTGTACCGGTGGTTAAGGAGATTGAACCATCAGCACTCTCAATTGCGTCTGAAGCGTTTGCAACAAGATTTATTATTGTCTGTCTGATCTGTGCAGCATCGCCTTCGATCAGCGGAAGGTTTTCTGCAAGATGAAATCTGATCTTCGTTTTTCTCGAAATGGAGACTTCCAGAATGTGTTTCATTTCTTGAATGATGTTGCTGATATCAATCCACTCAACAAGCAATTTACCCTTGCCGGTGTACGCAAGCATTTGCTTCACGAGACCAGCAGCTCGCTTTGCTGATTCTTCAATTGCTTTTACATTTGAATGTGCCTTACTACCTTGGTCGATCTCTATCAGCGCAAGGTCGGCATTTCCGAGAATTGCCATAAGGATGTTGTTGAAATCATGGGCTATTCCACCGGTAAGAACTCCAAGACTCTCAAGCTTTTGAGTTTGCAGAACCTCTCGCTCCAACTTCAGTTTTGCCGTTTCCAATTTCTTACGCTCTGTGATGTCTTCTACTGTTCCTTCAAAATACAGTAGCTTTCCGGATTCATCTCGAACTACCCTGTAGTTTTCCAGAAAATGCAGCGGTGAACCATCCCGGTTGAACCAGACAGTTTCCAGCCCTTGAGTTATTTCGTTATTAATGAAATGGTTATGGAATTCAAAAAGAGGATGCTCAGTATCTGATCCGGTATCCAGAAAATTATGCTTTTTCAGCTCTTCGGATGATGAGTAACCAAGCATTTGCACCAGTGTGGAATTTACCATGAGAATGCTGCCGTCAGGAGATATTCTGTACATGCCAACAAGAGTATTTTCAAAGATACTTCTGTATATCTCTGCTTCCTCCTCCTTTTTCTCGGTCTCGTATTTTACCTGCATCTGAGCGATCTTCTCAATGCTCTCGCTGTTGAATATCTTTTCCCTGAGTTTGCTGAATTTGATGCTGTAGATCAGAGCTTGCTCAAAATCACCCTGGGCTTGATGCAATTCTAAAAGGTACTGATAGCTGTCTGATTCCCGTTGTTTTGCTCCGGTTTCAATTGCCAGCTGAAGTCCTTTGTTCAAATGCGGAAAAGCCGCATTAAAGTTTTTCAGTTTTGTCAAGATTCGACCAGTCCAGTTACTGGAGTCCGCGATACCCCGCTTGTCTCCAAGATGAGTGTAGCTGTGGAGAGCTTTCCTGCTGTATTCCAGGGCATTTTTGTATTTTTTCTGCAGCACAAAAAGAGAAGCAATGTTCAATGTAGCCCCGGCAATTCCCTTGATATCGCCAATTTTCTCTTTTATCTTGAGTGAATGGTTGTAGTACTCCAGAGCATGTGTGTAATCATTTTTCGACTCATAAATGATTCCGATGTTGTTGTAGGTAATTGCTATACCCAGCTGGTCATCGATTTTTGTGAACATTTTTAGAGCTTTCCGGTAGTAATCCAGTGCATCATCACACTGCCCGCGTTCATCGTAAATAATGCCTATGTTGTTATAGCTTTTGGCTATGCCGGCGTAGTCGTTTATTTCTTCTTTGATCTTCAACGATTTGAAATGGGAATTCAGTGCCTCTTCGTAATTTCCCTGTATCTTTCTGATTATTCCAACATTACTGTGGCAGTTAGCAGCACCCCTGCTGTACCCGGTTTCTTTGCAGATCTTCAGAGACTTGAGATAGGATTCAAGTGCCTTCTTGAAGTCACCTTTTACCCAGTTCAGCGTTCCCTGAGTAAGCAGGCTGTCAGCAATTCCCTGTTTGAGCTCAAATTTTTCTGACAAGACCAGTGCACGGGAGACGTAATGTTCTGCCAGGTCCGGATCCGATCTACTGAATTCATGGGTCAGTTTGCACAGCAATTCAACTGTCTCACCGATTGATGAAGCATCATCAGGATTAGCCTCAAGCGCTTTCAGCGTTTTCTGAAGTTCTTCTCTGTTATTCACAGTATCCGGGGCTCACCTCCTTTGCGTGTTGCTGAGTGTTGCGATTTCGCTGTATCAGCATCACATCTGGATGAACCGGAAAAGGTACCCGGGTATTCAATACCTGTCAGGTATTACAATACAATCAGCCTTCTCCTCTGTCAAAGACGATGAGTATCCAGGTACTGCCCGTTAACTTCAGCACAAATTCATTGTCTCCGGCTTCTTTGATAGGGGCTTTAGGATAATCGAAGTCTTGATGTGTTTTCGGTCAGGACCCAGTTAGTATCGTAACAGGGCGGGAGTTTATCCCGCCCTGAAAAAGTTCCAGCTCTTTCGTAAGGCTATTCGATACTTTCCGGGAATTTTCCCTTCCCTTTTGCGTTTGCAAGAAGATCAGCCACTATTGGAAGAAGAATCATTATCAACCAGCCGAACAGAAATTCCTGACTGCGAAGACCGAAGCTTCCATAGGGCACTTCTCTTGCTGAGATCTCTGTGAACAGCATCCAGATTATTCCTATGGGGATCAGCCATCTGATGCAGATGCTCCACCATTGCCCGATACGGAATCTGGAATTGTTGGAGATATACTCTCTCTGCTTCTCGGCACCGATAACCCAGCCTATCATTATTGTTTCCACCAGAACAACAATGGTAAGCCCGAAGCTGTTCATGAAGTGATCGGCAATGTCAAGAATGTAAAGGCCTGAACCGGTAAGCATTGGAAGACCCAGCAGGAAGCATAATCCTCCAACGATCAGGTTTGCTTTTTTGTGGGAAAGTTTCCATTTATCCTTTACAGATGCCGTTGCTGCTTCCAGCAGGCTGAATGCCGAATCAACTGCAAGAGTTAAGAGCATCAGGAAGAAGAGCACACCAAAGATTCTTGCCCCGGGAAGATTGCTGATGATGTGGGGGTAGGCAACGAACGCTAGCCCCGGCCCGGATTGTGCTACTTCGGTGATATGAACGCCCATTTTTGTGGCCTGATACCCAAGAGCGGAAAAAACAGCCAGCCCTCCACAGAATGCAGTAAGGGCATCGGCAACTCCGATGACTATTGCAAAACCTGCAATGTTTGTTTTTTTGGGCAGGAAGCTTCCATATGCGATCATTATTGCAAAACCAACACTCAGGCTGAAGAAAACCTGTGAGATAGCCGCAAGCCAGATATCCGCATTGAGAAGTTTACTCCACACAGGCGTCAGATAGTATGAGATACCTGCTTCAGCA